>NZ_JAGVSK010000020.1:0-495 GCF_018283495.1 'Santalum album' aster yellows phytoplasma | reverse complement strand
TGTTGGTTTTTAAAATCCGTCTAGCTGCATGGTATTTTTTCGCATTTCTAAAAGCCCATTTGCATGTTTTATCCCCTCCTACATTCATGTTTTTCTTACTTTGTTTTTCATTTTGCATCTTCTCAATTACCTAAATAGTTTGGTAGCTTAAATATTTATTCTATACTGGGACGAATTATTTTGACGAATAATCCTTTTCTAAAATATGTTTTTTAAGCCATTTAATGCCGCTATATTTTTTTCTTTTGATATAATATTAATATAAAATACATATTATTAGAATAATAATATAATGCATGCAAATTTAATTTATTATTTAAAATGCGTAATATATTTGACAGTAAGCTAACTTATTTCAAACAATTTTAACTTTTTCATGTATTAAATTAACTGAAATGCATTATTGAAATGCAAATATGAATTAAATCAAACTGCAAAAAAAATCACAAAAAAAGCTAAAGAAGCAAAAGGAGTTTTTAATGCCAGCCTTATTTC
>NZ_JAGVSK010000002.1:0-72061 GCF_018283495.1 'Santalum album' aster yellows phytoplasma | reverse complement strand
TAATTTTAAGTCTTAAAGAGTAATTTTGAAATTAAAATATGTCTAAAAAAACGGAACACCTCATACCATAACTATAAATAGTGTAGGTAGTTGTGGTTATATTCATTTCCATACTAAACCTTTTTGGGCTACTCAAAATTTACAAATTTCAAAATCTAAAGATGATTCTTTTAATGTTTTGTATTTCTATTTTTATTTAAAACAAAAAGAAAACGAAATTCAAAAAAATTTAAAACAAGGGCACATTCCCAATTTCACCCAAAAGCTAATAAAAAAAATAAAAATAACTCTTCCCCCATTAGAAACACAAAATGAAATAGCCACTTTTTTAAATAAAACCTTAAAACAAATAGAAGAAAAAACAAATTTACTCAATTCTTTAATGAAAGATTTATTAAATAAAACTGATGAACAAAAACAATATTTATTTAATAAATTATTATTTTAACTTACAAGCCTTTTAATTAATACCTTTAAACCCCAGACTCTTTTTACAAAGGGTCTTTTTATTTGTCATTAAATAAATATAGCATAACAAAACAATAAAACAAAAAAATAAACAAATTACCTTGAATATTTCTAATAATTCATGTTATAATAAAGTAAATTACTAAAAATTATATACTATTTATGCACAAAAACTTTTTACCAATTCTTCAATAAAAAAATCAAAATATGTAGAAAATAAGAGGCATTTTATAATAAAAATGTTATAATAAAGCTGTAAATGCAAACAATGGAGGCAAACATGTATCACATTCCAATAGGAATCTCAGGAAGACACACTCACCTATCACAAGAAACACTAGATATTTTATTCGGTCAAAAAAATTATCAACTCACTTTTTTCAAACCCCTCAAACAAACAGGACAATTTGCAGCCCAAGAAAAAATTGATGTTATGAGTCCATCAGGAAAAATTCTTCCACAAGTTCGGATTTTAGGACCCACAAGAACTTTTGACCAAATAGAAATTAGTCAAAGCGATGCTTTAAGACACGGATTTACAGCTCCTGTTAGATCTTCAGGCGATATTAAAGGTTCAGGCAAAGCCACTTTAATAGGTCTCAAAGGTCAAGTAGACATTGAAGAAGGTGTTATTATTGCCAACAGACATATTCATTTATCTGCCCAAGATGCAAAAAATTTTGGCATTACTGACAAACAAATGGTAAGTATTGAAATTGAAGGCACTAAACCTGGCATCTTAAAACAAGTTTTGTGCAGAGTACACCCCGATTTTAAACTTGAATGCCACTTAGATACCGATGACGGCAGTGCTTTTTTACTTAAAAATGGCGATACTGTTAAATTACTGAAATAAATCATTAAAAGTAAAAAAATAAATAATTTTGTCAACTTAAATTCTTGCGTTATAAGGATCTTGCAACTCGCCCCAAAGACCTTATAACCTATATTTATTTTCACCCCTTAGCAAAACTAACAATATAACTAACAATTATTTTATTTTTTTATTGAACGAAAGACATAAATTTCCTTTCATTTGTGTCTTTCGCTCAATAAAAACTCTTCTTAAAAACGCAAACAACAAGAAGGAGGTAAAACGGATAAGGATAAAAATTACAAAAACTCAATAAACTTAATTAAAAATTATCCTCAATAAAATCAATGCAAACAACCAATCCATCTTTTAAAAAGTTTCTCAGATCTGAAGTTTTTCGTGACCCTATCTACGGTTATATTTATCTGGAATACGAATTGATTGAAAAATTAATTGATACTTCCGTTTTCCAAAGATTAAGACGTATAAAACAATTAAGCGGCGCTAACATCGTCTTTCATGGAGCAGAACAATCTCGTTTTACACACAGTTTAGGTGTTTATGAACTTGCAAGACGGTTTTTAAAAATTACAAATATTAAAAAACACTTTTCTGAAACCCAAAAATTAATTTTACTAGTATCTTCTTTATTACATGATATTGGACACGGTGCTTATTCTCATTCTTTTGAAACCTTATTTGACGTAAACCACGAAACGCAAAGTGCACGCATCATCAAACATAACAAAGAAATTGGAGCTTTATTAGACCAAATAAGCCTTGATTTCAAAAACGATGTAGCTAGTGTGATTGAAAAAACAAAGAAATTTCCCTTAATAGAACAAATTTTAACTAGTCAAATTGATATTGACAGACTAGATTATTTAGAACGAGATTCTTATTTTACAGGTGCCACTTATGGGCATATCGATTTAGAACGTTTAATGCGTAGCATGATAATTGAGCCTCATCCTAGCAAAAATAACGAAAAATGTATTGCCTTTAGACAAAGTGGTGTTTTTGCTATTGAAAATTATTTAATTAACCGCTATCATATGTTCTGGCAAGTTTATTATCATCCCAAAGTAAGAGCTTATAGCACTATTTTAGAAAAAATTTGTAAACGTTTATGTGATTTATTACAAAATAACTATCCTGTAGACCCATACATCCAACCTTTTTACAATTTTGTAAACAATCAAACTGACCTAGACAAATACTTAGCAATTGATGATTATTATATGAACGGTTTAATCCTACATCTTAAAAATAGTAAGGATACCATTTTAAAAAATTTATGTAATGATTTTCTCAATAGACGTATTTGGCACATTTTAGATGATAACGACCAAAACCAAGAACAAATTGCACACATTAAGCAACAATATCACAACCAAAACCGCGATTATATTAAATATTATACTTCAAGTAATGCTGCTTTCCAAAATGCTTATTCCGAAAGTAAGCCTAAATTTGAAACCAAAATTTTAATTAAATTTAAGGGAAGACTCAAAAGTCTGAAAGAAGAATCCCCCATTATTAAAAGTTTAATCAAAAGTAGTCCTAAACAAGATAATAAATTTTTTTATCGCCCTTTATAAATCCAAAACTTCCCCTATAAACCCCTCCCAAACAACTTCCCCAATTCTCAACTAACAACAAATCCCAAAAGCCAACATCCATATCAATTTTATTTAAGGAAATCAAATGCATCATACAACCAAAAAAAAATACGGTCAAAATTTTTTAACAGATGTTAATTTATTAAACAAAATTGTAACTAAGGCTTCCATCACAGACAAAAATGTTTTAGAAATTGGACCTGGCAAAGGTGCTTTAACCAAAATTATTGTCCCTCAAGCTAAACATGTTTTAGCCTATGAAATTGATGCTACTCTCAAACCTTTTTTAAATTTTGAAAATCATAACAATGTTAATATCATTTATGATGATTTTTTAAAAAGAGATTTATTAAAAGATTTTGATCATTATTTTAGTCCTAACTCTAAATTAAGTTTAATTGGTAACTTACCTTATTATATTACCTCACCTATTCTTTTTAAAATTATTGACACTCTCCAAATTAATGATGCTACTATTATGATTCAAAAAGAAGTAGGAATGCGTTTACTGGCTCAACCCAATAACAAAAATTATAACGCTTTATCTGTAATTATTCAATTTCTATTTAGTATTGAAAAAACCCAAGAAGTTAAAAGACATATGTTTTTTCCTGCACCCAAAGTAGACAGTATTGTTATTAAACTTACTAAAAATAACAACATTTGCCCTACTTTCTTGCAACAATTTATCAAGTTTGTAAAAGCTTCCTTTAAACAAAAAAGAAAAACTTTACTCAACAACTTATCTTGTCAATTTTTGTTATCCAAAGAAACCATTATTCCTTTTTTCTTACAACATCACATCCCTTTACAAATTAGAGCCGAACAGGTAACTTTAGAAACTTTTCAAAAATTAACTGTTAAATGGTTTATTTTTTTTAATATGTCATAAAATAATAAAACTTTTCATATTGAAAGTAAATCACAAAACTCATTAGGAAATGATTTTCCTTTTTTCCGATATTAAACATCAATATCAAAAAATTAAATATTAATCTTTTTTTAAATAAAAAAACCATTAAAATATTAACTGTATCCAATTATTATTTATATTTTATTTGTAATTTTTAATTTGTATCATTACACAAACCATAAATAATTAATAATAAATAACGAATAATAATTTAGCATTTAATATAAAATAAAGCAAAACTGGAGGCTTAAGAAATGAAAGTTACCAATGTAAAAATTAGAAAAATCAACGGTGAAAGTAGATTAAGAGGAGTTTCTTCAATCACTTTTGAAAACCAATTTGTAGTTAATGACATCAGAATTATAGAAGGAGAAAGAGGTATATTTATTGCTATGCCAAGTAGAAAAACTTCCAAAGGCAACTTTAGAGATATCGCTCATCCCATTAATTCAGAAACCCGTCAACTAATTGAAAATTGCATCAAAAACAAATACCAAGATTTGCTAGATAACCCTCCACAAGAAGAAGATTTTTCTCAAAATTCTGAAAATTAATAATTATTAACTTTAAAAAATTCCAGATTTTTTGGAATTTTTTTACATGTTTTGAATTCAAAACGCCATTTTATTAAAAAAATTTTGCAAATGCGAAACTAAAAACCCAAAACTAACAAACAACTCATCCATTAACACTTTTTCCAAACATACTTTACATTACTAAAATATTTACAATTATATTTATCCAAAAAAATTAAGCAAAGAGGTACAAAAATTTGTTTTGTTGCAACAATTCTTCATCCATCCACAATCACGAACACAACGATAAAAAACCATTAATTTGTTTTGTTATAGGAACATTTTTATATAGTTTATTTGCTCTATATTTGCATTCTCACAATTGCACAAACACACTAGTATTAGTTCTTGTTTCTTTGGCACTTTTATTTTTAATCGGCTATCATGTTATTTTAGAAGGCTTTATAGAAACTTGGCAAGATACTTGCAAATTTAAAAAATTCACTCCCAACATTCATATTTTAATGACTTTAGCGGCTCTGGGAGCTTTATATTTAAAAAACTACAACGACGGCATTTTATTAATTTTCATATTTTCAGGAGCTTCTTTTTTAGAAGAATACGTTGAGGCAAAAAGTCAAAAAGAAATCAAAAATCTCTTAAAGCTTCAAATAGCAGAAGCAAGATTACAAAAAGAAGACGGCAGTACTGAAATTATTCCTTCCAAACTACTCAAAATCAATGATTTAGTCTTAATTTTACCAGGCGACCAAATCCCTACTGACGGCGTCATTGTTTCGGGCAATCCCAACATTAACGAAGCTAACATTACAGGCGAAGGCATTCCTTGTGACAAAAAACCAGGCGATTTTGTCTACGGCAGCACCATTAACGGCAGCAACCATTTTGTTATGTGTGTCACAACTACTAACGAAAAGACTGTTTTTGCCCAAATTGTAAGATTAGTAAGCCAAACCCAAAACAATATTTCCAAAACTGCTACTTTAATTAAAAAAATAGAACCAATTTATGTAAAAACTGTTATGGCAACAGTTGTTGTTGTCCTTGGTCTTGCAGGAATACTACATTTTACTGAACCAAGTAATCCCAATTTCGAATTTAGCACTTGGCTACACAAAACAATGATTTTTTTAACTGTATCATCTCCATGTGCCCTAGCTGCAGCTGACATTCCTTCCACTCTTGCAGCTATTTCTAACCTCACTAAAAAAGGGATTTTATTCAAAAACGGCAGATCTTTGGAAAAAATGGCAGATATCAAAGCTTTTTCATGCGACAAAACAGGAACCCTTACCGAAGGCAAACCTCAAGTCACTGATGTTTATGTATCCCCCGAAATCTCTGAAGAAAAGTATCACAAATATTTAGATATATTATTAGGGATGGAACAAAAATCCAACCATCCTTTAGCACTAGCTATTAAAAACCATTTCCACCACAAATCTCACCTCCAAATGGAAATTACTAGCTCAGTTGGCATCGGCCTTGAAACTTTTTATCAAAACAATCATTATAAAATTGCCAAAGCTGCTGCTTTTACCCAAACTCCAATCTGTGCATCTTTACAAGCCCAAACGCAAAAATTTTTATCCGAAGGCAAAACCATCGTTTATTTTAGTTGTAATAATCACATTGTTATGGCTTTAGCTCTTTTGGATAAATTACGTCCTCAAGCTTATCATTTAATGCAATACTTCAACCATAAAAACATCTATACTGCAGTAATTACAGGAGATACCCAACAAATCGCTTACATCTTACAAAAAAAACTTCATCTCAAAGCAGCTTGGGGAGATATTCTACCTGCCTATAAACTAGAAAAAGTTCAAGAACTACAAAAAGAAAAAGGCACTACAGTAATGGTAGGTGATGGTGTCAATGATGCTCCTGCCCTTACAGCTGCTGATGTAGGAATTGCGATGCAAAACGGTACTGATGTGGCAATGGATGTAGCAGATGCAGTTTTAATGCAAAACGATTTATCAAAAATTATCTATACTCACCAAGTAGCTGTCAAACTACGCAAAATCATTTGGCAAAATATTATTTTTGCTATGGTAGTAGTTTGTATCTTGAATCTTTGTAATCTTTTTGGATACATAAATTTACCTTGGGCAGTCACTTTACATGAAGGAAGCACACTTTTAGTTATTTTCAATGGATTAAGACTTTTACAAAGTCCCAAAAACCCCAAACTAAAAGACAAAAAGAAAAAAACAAAATCTTTTAATAAATAATTTACTTTATTAACCTCATTATAAAAGACAGCACAAAGAAAAAAAACCACCCTTTTAGGGTGGTTTTTTATTTACATATTAAGATTCAAAACATAATTTAAAAAAATGTTAAATTTGGAAGTATTTTATTTGAGTATAATAAAATCTCCTATTATTAAATAATTATCAATATAAAAGTTATTACAATATATAAAATATTTAATCTTGTTCAAATGTTTTATCACGTTTTAATTTAATATAAAAAGTTGCAAAAATTAATAATGTAATGATAAAACAAATAAAATTACTAAGAAAAATACTCAAACCTACTCCCATTACACCTTGATTTAAAAAGTGTTTGGAAAAAAGAACAATAAAAAAGATACGAATTAAAGTTCTTAAAAAATTCAGATAAACCGAAGGTCCTACGCGTTTAAAAGCTAATAAAAAATTAAACATAATAATAGAACCACACGATAACCATAAGCTAGTAGTTTCAAAAAATAATAAAGTACGGAAAGCATCTTGTTCCAAACTAGGAATCTTTTCCCAAGGACTATCATGAAATAATGGCAAAATTAACTTATAACCAAAAATATTAATCAAAGAACCTATTAAAGCCAAAACACACATACAAAAAATAATTTTTTTGAATGCTTCAAAGACTCTATTAAGATTGTTATGACCTAAATTTTGAGATATAATAGCATTTTGGGAATCAGAAAAAGAGTTAAGTGCATTATAAAAGACATTATTAATAGTTACTGCTAAGGCTAAATTAGCTCCAATTTGGGAACTACTAATTCCTTGAGGATCACCGTACCATTCTTTAACAATGATACTTACAATTAATTTGCCAACACTATAAATACTAATACTAGCACAAACAGGAATAGCTAATTTAGAAAGTTTTTTCAAAAATTCTTTATCAAAACTGATTTTGGATAAAATAATACGGAAGGGATTTTTGCTGTCAAAAAATAAAAACCACAAAGCAAATAAAGTAACAATTCCGTTAGAAATCAAAGTAGCCAAAGCCAAAGAAACCATGGAAGAATTCCAATAATGAAAAAGAACAAAAGAAAAAATAATTTTAGCAGAAGCGTTTAAAATATTTAAAAAAAGAGCAATTTTGTTATTACCTTTGGCACGCTCCAAACTTAAAAAAACTGTATTTATAATGATACAAACAAGCGAAAATATAATAAGATTATAATATTTAATACCTTCATTGTTTTCAATTGCATTTTGACTAATTTTTAAAATATTAGTTGCAATGAAACTTTTAAAAACAAAAATGCATAAAAAGACCAAAATAAAGCCAGTTAAAATGGAAAGAACAAACGTTTTTGCCAAATAAAGGTGCATTTTATTAATATTATTTTGTCCATAAGCACGCCCTACTAAAATAACTCCTCCTGTGGCAATAGAAATACCAAAAGAAACAAGAATACCTTTAAATATATGTACGCGACTTACAAAGGTAAGTTGATTATCTGAAATTTGATTTCTTTTTAAAATAAAAAGATCAATAGCATCTGATGCATTTTGAAAAATCCAATAAATAATGATAGGAAAGGTAAAATAAAAAATTACTTTCCATAAGTTTCCTTCTAATAAAAATTTTCTATTTCTTTTTTCATTAATTAAAATTTGTGTTGTTGCTTTTGTTTTAACCACAAAAAACCTCCATCTAATGTTTTGGTTGGGTCAAACAACTTGAAAATATGTGTAAATAAAAGCTATAACACATATTATATTTTATCAAAATTAGAGGGGTTTTGGGAGGCAAAAGGTGATATTTAGAGGAGGCGCGCTAACTATTTCATTTATTTAGATAACTAACCATTTTTGACAGCTACCCTCAGTTTAGCAGAAATACTACGCGAATTATTTTGCATTTCTTCCTCACTTGGTAAAAAAGCTTTTTTAGTAATAATACTTAAAGGAGTTTGGGGCATAATTGTAATAGGCAATTTTTTAGGCAAAACAAAAGTACTATGTTTTTTAAAAAAACGTTTAACAATGCGGTCTTCTAACGAATGAAAACTAATAACTACTATCCTGGCATTGAGTTTTAACAAATCAAGACTTTGTTCCAAGGCTTGTTTTAAAGATTCTAATTCTTGGTTAACTTCGATACGCAATGCTTGAAATATTTTTTTAGCACTATGTCCTTTTTGGCGATTGCAAAATCGATCAGTGATGGCAACCAAATCATAAGATGTGCACAAAGGTCTTTGTTTAATAATTTCTGAGGCAACCAAAGCAGCATTTTTAACTTCACCATAAACCTTAAAAATATTTTTTAATTGTGCAAAGGAGTAGTTATTTAAAATATATTGTGCAGTAATTGTTTGATCAACATTCATTCTCATATCTAAAGGAGTGTTGTGCAAATAACTAAATCCTCTTTGGGGATTGTCAATTTGACAAGAAGATATTCCTAAATCAAATAAAATACCATCTAATTGAAAAACATTTTGTTGTGCTAATTGGGTTTTTAAATGCGAAAAGTTGCTATGAATTATTTCAATTGGCAAATGTGGGGGCAAGTTTTTTTTAGCGTTTGTGCAAGCTTCTACATCTTGGTCAAAAGAATATAAAAACCCTTGTTGCAAAAGATTTGCAATTTCTATAGTATGCCCACATTGTCCTAAAGTGGCATCTACATAAATGCCTTCGGGCTTTATCTTTAAAAAATCTATGGCTTCTTGTTTGAGAACTGAAATGTGGTTAAAATGTGTTTTATTCATGGATTTTACCTCGCTTGCAAAGTTAAAAAATGTGATTAAAAATAATAAATGGTGGAAAAATAAAAGGAAGGTGAGATGAATTGCAATTATAAAAAAAATAGTTAAATTACACAATATTATTTGTAATTTAACTTATTTTATCAATTGTGAAATGGTACCTAAATATTAATTACTTAAAGACAAATTTAACTTTATCATTAATAATTTCTTCCAAAGCTTTACCAACTACTTTATTACACACAAGTTCAGGCAATTCTTTTTTTTGAGCTTCTATCACATGAGCAGTTTTGCTTGCAATATGAACTAATTTGTATTTGGAATTAATTTGATCCAACAATTTATCAATCGAAGGATAGATCAAACCTTCCTTATTGTATTTTTTTTTATTTGGTTTACTATTGTTTTGCATAACCATTATCCTCCAATATTTTTAAATAATTACGAATACTGCGTTTCGTTTTGGCATGTTCTGCTCTAATAATTGCAATAATACGGTCAGCAGCATTATCCACTTCATCATTTACTACAATATAATCGTATTTGTGAGCTAAGTGAAACTCGTTATTGGCTTTGGCAATTCGTTTTGCAATATTTGCTTCTTGTTCAGTGCCGCGTTTTTTTAAACGATCGTAGAGAGCTTTTTTTTCAGGCGGAACCAAAAAAATAAAAACTGTGTTTGGCATACGCTTTTTTCTTAAATGAATGGCTCCTTCAACTTCAATTTCTAAAAACACTTCTTTTCCTTGTTTTAAAAAATCTTGAATTTGCTTTTTAGGAGTTCCATAATAATGATCAATAAATTTAGCCCATTCTAAAAAACAATTATTTTCAATCCCTTTTTCAAATTCTTCTTTAGTTAGAAAATGGTAATCTTTACCGTCTTGTTCACCTGGTCGCGGTTTTCTGGTAGTAGCAGAAACAGAATACACAAAATTATGATTAGTCATTTCAAACAAAGCTTTTCTCACAGTAGCTTTGCCAACTCCTGAAGGTCCTGAAAGAACTATTAAAAGTCCTTTTTTATTTAATTTCATGTTAACTTACCTTTTTTATTAAATTTTGTGAAAGTGCTTAATAATATTAGTTGTGCTTAAATAATTTTAAAAATTGAAGATTAAAATTAAAAGTGGTTTTGATTAAAATACACAATTGCCACCAAAAATTAATATTGATGTTAATATTAATTAATTAACAATAATATTTAATAATTTATTGGGAATATAAATCATATTTTGAATGTTTTTATGGCATACAAACTTATTAACTTTTGCATCTTGCAAAGCTAGAGTTTTAATTTGTTCTGAAGACAAATCACAAGGAAGTTCCAAAACAGCTCTTAATTTACTATTTACTTGCACAATAATTTTTACTTGCAGTTGTTCTAAATGAGTTTTATCATGCAAAGGCCAAGTGAAAGCAACTAGTTGGTTGTTATTTTTCAAAATAGTTTGATTAATTTCTTCTGTCAAGTGAGGAGCAATCGGATTTAATAGTTGCAAAAAGGTCTGTGCTTGTTTTTTGCCTATTTTTTGATGTTTATAAACTTGATTGACAAAAATCATTAATTGACTAATAACTTTATTGAATTTCAATTTTTCATAATCTTGGGTTGTTTGAAAAATGGTTTGATGATAAATAGCGTTTAGAGAAGTTTCAAAATCATTTGGCATTGCAAAAGAAAACATTTGATAAACTCTATTTAAAAAACGTTGTATTCCTTTGAAACCTTTTTCACACCAACTTTTAATATCTTCTAACGGACCCATAAACATGATATAAATTCGCAGTACATCAGCGCCGTAGCGTGCAAGCATTAAAGAAGAACTTACGCCGTTGCCTTTGGATTTAGACATTTTAGTGTGATCATTTCCCAAAATAATACCTTGATTAACTAATTTTTGAAAAGGTTCTTTGGTAGAAACTAAACCCAGATCGTATAAAAACTTATGCCAAAAACGTGCATAAAGTAAATGACCAACAGCGTGTTCTGTTCCTCCAATGTATAAGTCTACTGGCAAATAATAGTCAAGTAGTTCTTTTGCTTTGGTGGTATTTAATGGGATTAGACCCAAATAATTTTTCAAAATATAGCCAATATAGTACCAAGAACTACCTGCAAGTTGTGGCATAGTGTTAGAATCTCTGCGATATTTTTTGCCATCTTTTTCAAAATATAACCAAAAATGGGCTTTGGAGAGAGGCGATTCGCCTGTGCCTGATGGTTTAATTTGTTCCAAAAAAGGAAGTTCTATGGGCAAGTTTGCGTCGCTATCAGTATAAATTTTATTGTTGGTGTCATCATAATAAATGGGGAAGGGTTCTGCCCAATATCGTTGGCGCGAAAAGACCCAATCACGCAATTTATAAGTATAATGAGAGTACCCGTGATTATTTTTTTCTAAAAATTGCAACATTTTAGTTTTGGCTTGTTCGTTATTAAGACCATTTAAAAAATCACTATTGATTTGGATGCCTTCTCCCGTATAAGCTTCAGTTAAGGGAGGGTTGGTTTGGTTGGCGGTAGGATTTTCCAAATCAGAAGACGGGGGAGTTATAACTTGAATCATTTTTAGACCATGTTTTTGAGCAAACTCAAAATCTCTTTGATCATGACAAGGAACAGACATTAAAGCACCTGTGCCATAATGAGGAAGGACATAATCAGCAATCCAGATAGGAATTTTGGTTTTATTGCAAGGATTAATTGCAAAACTACCCGTAAAAACACCTGTTTTGTCTTTATTGATGTCTCTTTCTAAGTCTTTTTTTTGTTTGGTTAATTCCAAATAATTGTTAACTGCTTGTTGGTATTCGGGTTTGGTGAGTTGTAAGGCTAATTCGTGTTCGGGCGCTATTACTAAAAAAGTTACACCAAAAAGAGTATCAGGGCGAGTAGTGAAAGTTTTTAAAGTTATTTTTTGGTCAGAAACTGGAAAAGAGACGATGGCACCTTGATTTTTGCCAATCCAATTAGCTTGCATTTCTTTCACATTTAAAGGCCAATTAACTAAATTAAGGTCGTCTAAAAGTCTGTCTGCATATTGAGTTATTTTTAAAACCCATTGTTTCATCTTTTTTTTAACAACTGGATGATTGCCTCTTTCAGAAAACATCCCTTTTTCATTAGAAATTACTTCTTCATTAGCAAGCACTGTTCCTAAATTAGGGCAAAAATTTACTTCTGTATTTTTGAGAACTGCTAGTCCTTTTTCGTAAAGTTTTTTAAAAATCCATTGAGTCCAGGCATAAAAATAAGGATCTGAGGTGGCAAGTTCTCTATCCCAATCAACACTTTTACCAATACTTTGAATTTGTTTTTTAAAATTATTGATGTTTTCATAAGTAAAAGTTCGGGGGGGGTTGCCTGTTTGCAAAGCATATTGTTCGGCAGGCAGCCCAAATGAATCCCAACCAAAAGGATGCAAAACATTAAAACCTTGCATGCGTTTGAACCTACTCATAATATCGCTTGCAGTATAACCTTCAATATGGCCTACATGAAGCCCTTCAGAAGAAGGATAAGGAAACATATCAAGACAATAAAATTTCTTTTGTGAAAAGTTATCTTGAGTTTTGAAAACCTTATTTTGTTGCCAATAAAGTTGCCATTTATGTTCTATTTGTTTAAAATCATAAATTAATTTTGTCATACTCGAAAACCTTCTATATTTGTTTTAACTTTTATAATGTGTTATAATGTGGGAATAAATTTAAATTAATTGTGAAAATGATTAAAAAAGAAAATTAGTTAGTTTAAGGGGTGTTTTTGGTGATGTAAAAAACGATATCTTGAACAGTTTTAAAATTTTGTAAAGTTGCATCACTAATGTTGATTTGAAATGTTTTTTCTACTTCCATAACTAGTTCTAAAGCGTCTAGCGAATCAAGTCCTAAATCTTCTTTAAAACGAGTGTCTAAAGTAATTGTAGAAGCGTCTAAAGATAATTGGGTGGCAATTAAAGCTTTAATTTTTTCAAAAACCATTTTTTTATTTCTCCTTCAAAAAAGCAATAATTGCTTAATAATATTATACTAAAAAAATCTTTTTTTAATTGTTGCATTTGCCAAAATAAAAACAAAAGTAAATTATTTGCTTGTGGTTTGGTGTGTAAGTTTGCAAAATAAGGTGGTCTGAAATGAATTTATTTTGATTGTAAGTTATAAAAAGGTGCCTATTTACAAGAAACAAACTAAAATATTTTATTCAAATAATTTAGTTTGCCAATGAGAAATTATTTAATTTTGGAAGTGTTTTTATTGAAATAAAATTTCGTTAACTTTTTTTTCGTCTAATTGATTTACTAACAAAGTTAAAAGTTTAACAGTGTTTATAATGTCTTGTTTGTGAACTACAGAAGTGTGGGAATGAATGTAGCGTACAGGAACGCCAAAAGATAAGGAAGCGGCTCCTTCGCGCACTAAATGCATAGTTGCAGCATCAGTTCTACCACCACTGCCACTTATTTCTTGCACAGGGATATTGTTTTGGGCAGCGATTTTAAGGACAAAATTACGCAATCCTTTGTGAGCGACTAAGCCCCCATCATAAACTAAAATTTGAGGACCTTTTCCTAGAGTGTGCCCTTCTTTTTCGCCCCCTGGAACATCATTTCCAATACCAGTATCAACAGCAATAGCAATTTGAGGGTGTACTTTGTGAGCACTGGTTTGAGCTCCGCGTAGTCCTACTTCTTCTTGGGTAGTAAAAACACCAAAAAATTGATTGGTAGTAGGATTGACATTTTGTAAAACTTGCATCACAATTGCAACTCCCACGCGATTATCTAAGGCTTTTGCAAGGAAATAATCAGAATTACCAAGCGTGCTGAATTCTATATAAGGAGTTACCATATCACCAACGCGAACGCCTAATTTTAAGGCTTCTTCTTTGTTGGCAACTCCAATATCTAAATACATAGAAGAAGTGTTGATAACTTGATTGCGCTCTTGAAAAGACATTACATGCGGAGGTTTGCAACCAGTAACTGCTTTAAGAACGCCTTTATCGGTGTGAATTTGCCAAACTTGAGCAAGCATCACTTGAGAAAACCAACCACCAAGAGTTTGGAATTTGATAAAACCTTCTGGAGTAATTTGCTTAACTATTAAGCCTATTTCATCCAAATGTCCTGCAAACATAATGCGAGGTCCTGTTTTTCCTTTACAAGCAATCACAGAGCCTAAATTATCATATTCGATGGAGTCTACTTGGTTTTTGATTTTGTCAACTACATAATTAGCAACTGCTTTTTCTTGACCTGGAATACCATTTAACATTGTTAAATCTTTTAATAAAGAAACTAAATCACTCATTTTCATTCTCCTTTTTGGGTGCGTGTAAACTAGCGGTTTGGAATTGTTTAATTCCTGTAAATGTAAGATAAATACTGTGCATTAAAGATAAAACAGCAAATGATTTTAAAATGATATCTTTTAAGTTTTCAAATAAATTGCTACTTAATCCGAAACAACCAAATCCAAACATTAAAAGATATAAAATGAAAAATGAAAAGTTTTGTTTCTTGAAATAATTAATATTTAAATTGATGAAGCTGTGAAGAACAAACATCAATGATAAACAATAGTTAAAAGTTAAAAGTTTGCCAACTAAAGGGTTTTTGGTTTTGAAATCATCAATATTTAAAAAGCCTAATCCTGGTAACAAAAAAACAGTAACAATGAAAAAAACAAAGACAAAAGCTTCTAGGGCAAAGAAAAAACGAAGCTTGGATAAAGTTTTTTTGTATTTTTTAAAAACTACTAAATAAGTAAATAGCGATAAAAGGACACCTAAGAAAAATAATCCTAGTTGGAATTTCAGACTTCCAAGTTGGAAAGTTTGGTCAAAAAAACAACATCCAGCTACCAAAAGGAAAAAAGTTGCCAATAATAAAGAGTAAAATCCTTGTAAACATTTTTGTTTAATTTGATTCATTATATTATATAACTCCTATTTTATTTTTTCTAATTATTGTAAAATGAAAAATTAAAAAATAATTATTCATGAAAAAACATACAAATCAAGTTTAAAATTAAAAAATGAAAAAATCATGAAAATACGTATTTTGAAATTTTTAAATTGTTTTTTTAGCAAGAGCTTTTTTTAAAGCTGTAACAATTTCGGCTTTTTTAAGTTTATGAAAATTAGGAACTTTGTGTTCTTTAGCTAATTTTTTTAACTCAGGAAGCAACATTTTAGATAAATCTAAAAAGGGTTTTTTTGCTTTAACTTGGGTAGTTTGTGGTTTTGTTTCCAAAGCATCATCGGATTTTTCCTCAGAAAGTTCAGTAGATAAAACTTTTTCAGGTTGTAGAGAAGTTTTTTCTTCGGGTTGTGGTTGTGTTTCTTGTTGCAAAACTTCAACAGCTTTTACAGGTTCAACTGTTTTTTCTTGTTGTAATTCTTGTGTTTGTTCTTGCTCTTTTGTTTGAGTGGGTTCTTTTTGTTCTAATTTAGGAGTATTTTCTTTTAATTCTTTTTTTTCTAATTTTGGCGAATTTGCTTCTTCTAATTTTTCTTGAGTGGTTTGTGTTTTTGGGGTTTTTTCAAGTTGAGATGGTTTTTCTTCTTTTTGTGCAAGTTGGTTTAATTGTTCTTCTTGTAATTTAGTTACTTGCGCTTCTTTTTGTTTTAATGTTTGTTGAAATTGCACTAAGGCTTCTTTTGCTAATTGAACATATTGTGCGAAAGTTTCTGGTTGTAAGTGTGCTAAATCTGCTAATACTTTACGATTAACATCTACTTTTGACAAAGCAAGTCCGTGCATTAAACGAGAATACTGCATGCCGCATAACATAGCACCAGCGTTAATACGGGAGATCCATAATTTACGAAAATCTCTTTTTCTTTGTTTGCGGTCTCTATAAGCGTATTGCAAAGAGCGCATTACTTGCTCGTGAGCTGTTTTGTAAAGAGTGCTTTTGGAACCAAAATATCCTTTTGCCATTTTTAAAACTTTTTTGCGACGACGGTGTCTTGCAGGAGTAAAACTAATTTTTGCCATATTCTTTTTCCTTTCTATAATCCTCTAATAAGAGTTTTGATTCTGTTGTAATCACAAAGTTTAACACAAGTAACTCCTCTTAGTTGGCGGTTTTGTTTAGTAGTTTTGGAAGCTGCAAGGTGATTTTTGTAGGCGTGGCCTCTTAATAATTTTTTCTTTTTAGTAATTTTAATTCGTTTTTTAAGCCCGCTGTGGGATTTTTTCTTAATCACTTTAATCATCCTTTCTTATTTTATTTATTTTTAATTTTTAATTGGGTGCAAAAAAATATTTTTGGTTTGTAAATTGGTTGAGTCGCGTTTTGCTTTGGGTAATTTTTCAGCCATTCAAATACCATTCATAACCTTTAAGGGTTATTTTAAAGGGGACAGAACTGCTGTTAGTTGATTGCCTTGTAATTTTAAAGGAGTCTCAATTTGAGATAGGTTTTTCAAATCTTGCATAACTTGTTTAAAAACTGTTTCTCCTAATTGAAAATTATTAATCATACGACCACGAAAACGCATACTAACTTTTACTTTATCGCCTTGTTTTAAAAATTTTTGAGCTTGTTTAATTTTAGTATTTAGATCATTTTTATCAATGGTAGGATTGAGGCGAATTTCTTTTAAAACAATAATTTGGGTTTTCTTTTTGGCTTCACGAAGTTTTTTTTGTTGGTTATAACGATGTTTTTGATAATTCATTAGTCGCGCTACCATCGGTGAGGCATCTGCGTTTACCACTACAATATCAATTTCTTTTTGTTCTGATAATTTTAAAGCTTCTTTTTGGTCAAAAACACCTAATTGTTCGCCTTTTTCATCAATAATGAGGTATTTTCCTTGTGGGATATTTTCATTATATAAATCGGAATTGGAACTTTTTTTAAATTTGTTGATTTTAATATTTAAAACCTCCTTTAGGTTTGGGGTTATTTTGTAAAAATGAAATGAAATGACATAACATGAAAATGAAACAAGGCAAAAAGAGAAAATAAAATAAAAAAGAGAAACGCCCAATGAACATTTCTCTTCTCTAAAATAACTAACACTAAATGTTTTTTGCATTTTTTTTACAAAAAAATTAAATGTTTATGTGCCATTTGCCTAAAAACTAATTGTTAATCAGGCGAGAGAAAACTCTTCTTTTCACGTTAATATCATAAGATTATTACAAAATCTTTGATAATTTTTATAATTGTATTTTGAATATTATAAAATAAAACAATAACAATACCGTCCTAATTATATAATAAAAAGTGCGGTTTGTCAATAGTTTTTGGGGGATTTTGGCAATTAAGAGGTTATTTTTTTTGCAAAACTTGGTCTTTTAATAAAGAAACGAACTCATCAACTTTAATTGTGGTTTGTTGGTGAGAGCCATATTTTCTAAAAGTAATTAAATTGTTAGTCATTTCGTTGTCGCCAATTACAACTTGATAAGGAATTTTTAATTTTTGTGCTTCTCTAATTTTATAACCCAAAGTAGTATCTTTGGAATTAATTTCTACTCTGAAATTTTGTAATTGTAACATTTCTTTAATTTTTTGGCTAAATTCCAAATGTAGAGGAGCAGACACAGGAATTAAAAGCACTTGTACAGGAGCAAACCATAAAGGAAAAACACCCTTTGTTTCTTCTACTAAATGCGCTAAAAATCTTTCCATAGTAGAAACAACTGCGCGGTGAATGACAACAGGACGATGGTGTTTGTTGTCTTCTCCAATAAAAGTAAGATCAAATTTTTGAGGGAGCAAAAAATCAAGTTGTACTGTTGATAATGTTTCTTCGTTGCCTAGGGCAGTAAACACTTGCACATCTAATTTAGGACCATAAAAGGCAGCTTCTCCGATGGCTTCTTTAAAGGGTAGGCTCAATTCTTGAATAGTTTCTTTGAGGATTTTTTCAGCGTGATGCCACATTTGATCGTCATTAAAATATTTTTCTGTGTCATTAGGGTCACGATAACTTAGGCGCAACTCATAATTTTTAATATTAAAATCACGATAAACTTCTAAAATTAAATTAATAATTTTTTTCATTTCTTCTTTGATTTGGTCAGGACAGGCAAAAATATGAGCGTCATTAAGAGTCATTTCTCTTACTCTTTGTAAACCAGAAACAGCTCCTGATTTTTCAAACCGATGCATCATTCCTAATTCAGCAATACGCAAAGGCAATTCCTTATAACTATGAGGAGTTTTTTTATAAATCATCATGTGATGGGGGCAATTCATTGGTCTTAAAACTAGTTTTTCACCATTTTCCAAAGTCATGATGGGAAACATATTAGAAGCATAATGGTCCAAATGTCCAGAAATACGGTAAAGTTCAGTATTTGCCATAATGGGCGTATAGACATGATGATAATCATAACTTAATTCTTTGTCAACAATATATCTTTCAACGATGCGCCTTACAGTAGCTCCTTTAGGAAGCCAAAAGGGAAGTCCCAAACCAACTTCTTTATTAAACATGAATAAATCTAGTTCTTTGTTAAGTTTTTTGTGGTCGCGCTCTTTTCTTTCTTCCAAAAGTTGCAAGTGGTCCGCAAGCGCTTGTTTTTTGAAAAAAGAAGTACCATAGATGCGAGTCAAAGTTTTGTTTTTGGTATCTCCTTGAAAATAAGCTCCTGATATTTTTAAAAGTTTAAAATGTTTAATAAGGCTTGTTTTGGTTACATGACCGCCACGGCAAAGATCAAAAAATTCTCCTTGACGATAAATACTGATAGTCTGGTCGCGAAATTTTTCCAGCAAAACTTGTTTATAAGGGTTGCAAGCAAATAATTTTTGCACTTGTTCGAAAGAAACTTCTTCTCTTGTAATGGGGTGGTTTTCCAAAGAAATTTGATGCATTACTTTTTCAATGGCAAGAAAACCTTTTTCCGAAATGGTGTGATTTTGAAAATCAATATCATAATAAAATCCTTCTTTAATGGCAGGTCCTACTGTAAAAAGGGCACCTGGATAAAGTCTTGCAACGGCTTGCGCCATAAGGTGAGCGGTGCTGTGATTAAGAACTTCCAAAGATTTAGGATCAGATTCGGTTAAAATTTCTAAATTGCCGTTTTCTTTCAAAGGAAAATCAAGTTCGATTGGTTGGTCGTTGAAAAGGGCTGCAACTGGTTTTTTGAAATGTGTAGATAAGTGTTTTTTCCAAATTGCCAAAGGAGTTATACCTGAAATAAATTCTTGTATTTGGTTGTCAAAAAAGCTGATTTTAATCATAAAAACCCTTTCTTTTGTAGTTTTTAGTTTTTTGATCTTTTAAAAAATTGGGGAAAAACAAAGATAATGGAGGAGAAAAAATAATAAAGGGCAAAAAATTTTATCTAAATAATAATGTGTGATATAATGTGTGTTTTATACTAAAAAATTAAATAACATATATCATCACTATAACACAAATCACAAGAAAAAAGGAGTCTTTTTTTAGTAATTAGTTGATTGGTGTTTATTATTTAGAATCTAAATTTTTAAGTGGTTTTGAAAAAGGGTGCAATTTCTTTTTTTATTGTAGCAACAAAAGGCAAAATTTCTTTTTCGGATGGCAAAAACATACTGCAAGCTCTTAGGTGACCTTTACAACCATATTTTTGAACAATATGATATATTTGCGGTCCGTTAGAACAAATACGCACTTGAATTTTAGAATCAGGACATTCAAAAAAAAGAGCATAAAAGGGAAAATTTTTAATATTAGATAAAATATTAATCGACAAAAAAACCTCTTCTAAAGTAATGTTGAATTGTTCAATGATTTGTTGATTCACATAAACATAGGCAAACCCGTCACAAGCAATAATATTTTGACATATATATCCTTGATATTTTAAAAAATTAAGTGTTACTTTATTGATATTTTGTTCCACCAAAGCAACATCAATACCATAATTAAGTAATTCTGAGGCAATTCTTAAAGTTTGGGCACTTACTCTATGATACCTAAAATTACCAGTATCTGTAATTAAACCAACATAAATAGCCAAAGCACCTTTAAAAGTTAGGTTTAAATTGAGTTTTTCTTTTAACAAGTAAATCATCTCAGAGCACGAACCAAAAGAATCATCAACCCATTGATAATTACCATAATTTTCGATTAAAATATGATGATCAATTCGAATAACGACTTTTCCCAATTTAAATCTTTGGTCACTGATGGCTTGAGTAGTACCGCAGTCAACTACAATTACTAAAGCATTTTGGTAAGTTTCATCTGGTATTTCATCCATTTGACCCAAAAAAGTTAAATGGTTTTTGGTTTGTCCCACCACATAAACATTTTTATGAGGAAAGGTATTTTGAATCATATTTTTTAAACCTAGTTGAGAACCATAACAATCACCATCAGGATTTTTATGTCCGTGAATAATGATAGTGTCAAAGGTTTTAATTTGGGTTTCAATAAATTTCATATTTGTTCCTTTCTTTGTATTTGTTAAAATATTAGTTTAGTTAAAATGATGTTGGTTGGGGGTTTTTTTCTTGATATTTTCTTATTTTTTGGTTTTCTTTTATTTTCCTAAACAAAATTTAGAAAACAATTCTTTAATTAAACTATTTTCTTGATTATCACCTATAATTTGTCCTAACGCTTGATAAGCTTTAGTAAGATCAATAGAATAAATATCGATTGGCATTGATTGCAAAAGGGCTTGTTGCAAATCTTGGAAAGATCGAAGAGCAATTTGGATTTGATTAATGTGTCTTGCATTAGAAAAATAATTAAAATCTTTGGGTTGGATATCATTTAATTGGAATTTTTTTAAAATTGTTTGTTGTAACTCTAAAAACCCTGTTTTATCCAAACTCGAAACTGAAATAATTTCTTGTGGGGCTAATTGGGAAGAGTTGTTGGAAAGAGAAGAAATTAATTTATCACTTTTCAAATCCGCTTTGTTTCCTATAATAATGCGCGGATGGTTTTTGGTTAATTGCAAAAGTTGGATATCTTCTTCTTGCAAATGATTGCTTTGATCTAAAACTAATAAAATTAATTCTGCTTGTAAAAGCATTTTTTCTGTTCTTAAAATTCCTATTTTTTCAATGGGATCATCAGTTTTACGAATGCCTGCAGTATCAATTAAATGAAGGGTGATACCTTGACAATTAAAATAAGCTTCAACAAAATCTCTGGTAGTGCCTGAAATATCAGAAACAATAGCTTTGGTTTCGTTTAAAAAAGCATTAAGAAGGCTTGATTTACCAACATTGGGACGTCCAACAATTAAAGTTTTTATTCCTTCTTTAAGATATCTATTTTTATGGGAGTGGTTCAAAATATTTTCTAATTGCTTGATTAAACTTTTAACTTCCAAAGCAATTTTTTGTTGAGTGATTTGAGGAATGTCATCATATTCAGGATAATCAATATTAACTTCAATTTGAGCAATTAAATTAAGGATTTGGTTGCGCAAAGAAGTCACTAATTGAGAAGTGTATTTTTGCAAACCAGAATGAGCAATTTTAATGGCATTTTCATTAGTGGCATGAATTAGGTCCATAATGGATTCAGCTTGAATGAGGTCCATTTTTCCATTAAGATAGGCTCTTTGGCTAAATTCGCCTGGAAAAGCCAATCTAATATCTAATGACAAAACTCTTTCTAAAACCATTTGCGTAATTAAAATACCGCCATGAGCATTAATTTCTACAACATTTTCGCCAGTAAAAGAATTAGGAGTTTTAAAAACAGAAATCAAAACTTCATCCAAAATAGTTTGGTTTTTGTTGAGGATAAAACCGTGAGTAATGGTGTGTGTTTTGGTTTTGGTAAGGTCTTTGCCTTTAAAAATTTTATTTATTTCTGCAATAGAATTGTTGCCAGAAACCCTAATTACACTAACTCCTCCTGTTCCTAAAGGAGTTGAAATAGCAGCAATAGTATCAAAAAACATTTATTGGGGGATCCTTTCTTTATGATTTTTTTAATCTTTTCATTTATTGAATGTTGTTTTAAATTGATATTTATCATTTATAATATGAAAATAATTTACAACCGAAAGGAAAGGGAAAAAGAATTATCAAAATAAAAGTTTTATTTGGTTAATTTTATTATTGGTTATTGGAGATTTTTTTATATGTGTATTTATTGAATTTATTAATTTTATTGTTAATTAATTTTTAATTAGTTTTGGATTTTTGTCTTGGGATTTGGTTTCAAAAGCTTTAATTGAGTCTTTTATTTGAGCTATGAAAAAAGTCATTTCTTGATTGTTATTTAAAGTAGCACCACAAGCTCTAAGGTGACCTCCGCCTTTAAATTGTCTAGCAATAGAGTTAATTTCAGGACCACGAGAACGAATGCGAGCTCTAATTGTTAAATCTGGTTGTTCTAAGAAAAAAGCCCAAACTGGATGATTTTCTAAATGACCCAAAATATTAACAAAACTTGCAGCAACGTCAATATGTAAGTTAAATTTTTTCAATGTTTCTTGAGAAATAAAAACGTAAGCAAATCCTTGGGAAGTAACTACATTTTGATAAATATAGGCTTTATATTGAAACAAGGTAAGAGTTTCTTTGTTAAGATGAAAAAAAATTTGTGATACATCAAGGTCAAAAACAAGTAAGGAAGCAGCAGCTTTAAGAGTGTTTTGGTCAACTCTATCAAAACAAAAATTACCAGTATCAGTTACCATACCTACATACATAGCCAAAGCACCTTTATGAGTTAATTTCATATTGCATTTTTCTTTAAATTCAAAAATCATTTGAGAACAAGAAGAATAATTAGCATCTACCCATTGATAATTGCAGTAATTATCCATTAATAAATGATGATCAATTCTAATTGTATCTTTAGCTAATTTAAATCTTTGGTCACTAATTTTGTTTTCTTGACCGCAATCAACAACAATAGCAAGAGCACTTTGGTACAAAGAATCACAAACTTCATCCATCACACCTACAAAAGATAAAGAATGATTTTGTTGTCCTACTGCATAGACTTTTTTTTGGGGAAAAGTTTCTGTAATTGCATCTTTTAAACCTAGTTGAGCGCCATAACAATCACCATCTGGATTGATGTGTCCATGAATAATAATTGTTTCAAAAGCTTTAATTTTATTGTAAATAATTTTCATAATGTTCCTTTAATTTGTTAATTTTAATAAGTTTTTAGGAGTTTGCTTTTTGTTGGGCTTCATTAAATAATGTATCGATGTTTTTGTCTAAGTCTTTATCTAAAAAACAATCTATTACTAATTTTTCTACAACTATACGCGACATCTGGGATTTTCTAAAAGTGGGAGAAAAGAAATAAATGGGGTTACCTGTTTGAGATGATTTTTCATCTTCTTTTCTTTCATCTTTCATAAAGTCAAAAATATCTTTATTTATTTTTGGATTTTTAGAATTTTTAGAAGGATTTTCAGAATTTGTTTGTTCTGGTTGGACGCTTTTATCACCATAACAAGGACGAGTAGGAAATTGACTAAGTTTTTGGATTAATTTTTCGTTTGTTTCTTTAGAAGTTAAATGTTTTAAAAACAACCAAGAAGCAAGCACTTCATCTTTATCTTTTTTATAAAATAAATTAATATTAGAGCCTTGTTGTAAAACTTTTCTTTTGCCTGACTCAGGACCTTGTTTTCCTTTTTTCCAATAAGGAACCGAAGTTATCCCTACTTTAAATGGAGCTTTGGAAACATATTCAAATCCATTAGAAGAAGAAATGTCCATTAAAATTTTTTGATCCATAAATAAATGAGTAGTATAACTTTCACCAGATAATTTACGAGTAATTAAATATTTTTTATCATAAAATTTTTTAAAATCTTTAATCATTTTTTTAGCATCTGGATTATTAAAAAGTACTCCTACTTCACGACTTGATGGATCTTTTTTAGTTGGTGAAGTTGTATATTCAATTCCTCTTTGTTCGGAAGATATAATAAATAAATTAGATTCAGAATCGTAAGAAATAGGGATTTTTTCAGAGTCAACTTGTTTAATTACTTCGCATAACTTTTCCATTTGTTCCCATGTAATACCATCTTTAAGTTTGCCTTCAAAATTAGGTTTATCATAATTGTCAAAACAAGATTGAAAATCGGAATCGGTTTCTATTTTTTGTTTTTGAATTTTGTCTTTTAATTGTTTAAAATAATCTTGATTATAATACATCAATTCAATAGATTTAGAAAATGGCAAGGAGTACCATTTCCCTGGTTCTTCTTCATCACCCAAAGGCAATTGAGCCTCATTTTCAAAACTAGAATAAAAATATGTTTTTGTTTGGGGATCTGTTGTACAAGGGTCTAATTTGATTTTTTCATTAGTGTGATCTTTAAATCCATCAAGGGGAACTAATTTACCTGATTCATAATAATTTACTAAATGATCAGCATAAGAAACAATTAAATGAGGTTCGTTGTTGGCTGGAAGAGCTACATTAATGTTTTTTACAATCCCACTCCAACTAGGTTTATATTCTGTTTTTACTTTGATTTTGGGATATTTTTCTCTAAATTCTTCAATAATTTCTTCTAAAGCAGTTTTTGGTTTTCCTTTTTCTTTTTCAGGATCTAAACGATGCCAAAAAACAATTTCGATGGGTTTTTCTAGAAATTTTTCCCATGCTTCGCTATCTTTATATTTGGTAAGCATTTCATTTAATTCTTGTTCATGGTTATTTCTTAAAGCATTAGAATCAATTTTAGGAAATAATACAATAAATGCTAAAATAACAAATAAGCAAGTAAAAAAATAAATGATTTTTAATTTATCCTTTGATACCACTGTTTAATTTTCCTTCTAAAACATATCTTTTACAAAAAATGAACAACAAAACTAAAGGTAATGTCATCAAAACAGTAGCTGCCATTTGTTGATTGACTAAATGTTGGTTTTTTTCAGAGTCAAAAATATTTCTAATCACATTAGTAAGCAATTTTCCGCCTACAAGTTCAGGCCACAAATAAGCATTCCAAGCAGCAACTGCTCTAAAAATAATGATATTAATGATGTTATCTCTTAAAAGCGGAGTTAAAATTTTGTATAAAAACTTCCAATCACTACTACCATCAACTTTGGCAGATAAATAGAGTTCTTTGGGAATTTTTTTGATATTTTGTATTAATAAAAAAATATGAAATACATTGATTAGAAAGGGAAGAATCATTGCTAAATAAATGCCACTAAAAACACGCGTACCTTGACCAGAATCAACAAAACCTAGGCGTGCAACTGTTTGATAGTTAGTTAAAAACATACTTTCAGTAGTTATCATAATGGTGATTAGAAAGACTCCTAATATAATTTTTTTAGTTCTAAATTCTAAAACACTAAGAGCAAAAGCAGTTATAACAGAGACAAAAATACCTAAAACAGTAGAGATAAAAACAACAGCAAGGGTTTTAAAAAAAGTCAAAAACAAGCTATAACGGGTAAATAGAAAAGAGAAGTTGTTCCACGTCAAATCTTTAGGAAAAAAACTAGGACAAGCAGGATTGTCTTGTAGAGCTAAATTTAGCATCCAATAAAAAGGGATAGCCAAAAAAAGAGCAAAAACAGACAAAAAAAAGTATTTGGTAAAAGTGGCACAAACTTTGGGTAAATGTTTTTTAAGTTTGGCAAAAATGAGTTTTGTTTTATTATTTGAATTTGACATAATTATCAAGGTTAGATCCTTATTTATTATTTATTTTATTCATTTAATTTCTTTTCAAAAAAGAAAAAATTAATGGCAGTAAAAAGAATAGAAATTAAAAGCAAAATAACAGTGGCTGCAGCGCCTCTGGAATAAGAATCCATTAAAGTTCCTTCTAATTGTTGATAAATATAGCCTACCACAGTATTTACCTTAGTAATATCGGAATTACCAAAAACTCCAATAACAGATTCATATTCTTTAAAAACTTGAATTATTGCAATAATAAGTTGATAAAAAATAGTAGGAGCAAGTAAAGGAAGAGTAATTTTTCTAAAAATAGTTATTTTAGAAGCGCCGTCAATTCTGGCAGCATCGTAATAATCTTTACTAATGTTTTTTAATCCCACAATAAAAATTAAAATTTGGAAGGGAAGGGATTTCCACACTACATAAAAAATTAAAACAAACATTTTATACGAATAAGGAGCTGAAATGTTAATCCAATCTTGTTGGAACCCAAAAAAAGAATTAAAAAAACCTTCGGGGCGCGTTTGGATGCCAAAACTATTGTGATAAAAAAGGACTGCAAAAACCATTCCCATAATAACAGGATTTGTTAAATAAGGGAGGAAAAAAATGGTTTGAAAGATATTTTTTAAAAAACGATTATAAACACTGTTAAGTGCTAAGGCAATCATTAAAGACAAAAAAATAGAAATAGGAACAGCAGCAAACGCCAGTAAAAAAGTGTTAAAAAGAGCAGTTCTAAAATCAGGATCACAAAAAGTAGTAGTGTAATTAGAAAAATTAAATGAATAAGAAAATGTGTCTGCAAATTTATTATATCTACTATCCAAAGAAATAAAAAATGTTTTTACCAAAGGATAAAAATTAAATAAAACCATAAGAATTAAGGCAGGCGCCAAATAATACCAATGATTATGTTTGGAATATTTAGTGGAATTGTGATGGAAAAGTTTTTTTAGCAATGACATTTAAAAAATCCTATTTTCGGTTTTTTTATCAAAAAGAAAACACTTATTTTCTTTAATTTGGAATCTAATTTTTTTCTTGGCAACAAATCCTTGGGGAAAAATAATATCTTTACTTTTTTCATCAAAGACAAGGTGGAAAGTGTTTTTAACAGCTTGCGGATGTCTTGCTAACATCATTAGGTTTCTTCCCATATTTTCTAAAAAGAGAGGTTCGATTTCAAAATTACCGTTTGTGTCAAACCAATAACCTTCAGGACGAATGGCTACATAGATTTCTTGATTTAGGTTTTTTAAAGTTTTGTTAGAAGAAAAATCAAAAAGAAGTGAATCTCCAATAGTTACTTTTCCAAAAGTAATTTTTCCTTCAAAAATAGAGATAAGCGGATTGCCTAAAAATTTGGCAACAAACAAGTTGTTAGGATTGGCATAAACTTCTTGAGGAGCGCCTTTTTGTTGGATTTGTCCTTTATTCATTAAGCAAATTTCATCACTAATAGACATTGCTTCTTCTTGGTCGTGTGTAACAAAAATAGCAGTGATTCTAGTTTTTCGTTGGATTCTTCTAATTTCTTCTCTAGTTTTGAGGCGTAACCCTGCATCTAAGTTGGATAAGGGCTCATCTAAAAGCAAAACTTGAGGTTCTTTTACTAAGGCTCTTGCAATTGCTACGCGTTGTTGTTGTCCGCCTGAAAGTTGCTGAGGTTTTTTGTCTAAATGATCGGCAATTCCCACTAACTTGGCAATTTCTTCTACTTTTTGCACAATAATGTCGCGCGCAAATTTTAGATTTTCCAGTGGAAAGGAAATATTTTGTCTAACTGTCATATGAGGATATAGAGCGTAATTTTGGAAAACTAAACCAATACCTCTTTTTTCAATAGGCAGGTTAGTGACATCTTTGTCGCCAAAAAATATTTTTCCAGCCGAAATAGGATGAAGCCCTGCAATCATGTAAAGAGTAGTCGATTTGCCACAACCCGAAGGACCTAAAAGACTTACCAATTTTCCTTTAGGAATGTTGATGTCAATTTTTTTTACAGCATAAGTTTCTTTTTTAGTTTGTTTATCGATAAAAATTTTAGAAACTTGTTCTAATTTTATACCCATTTTTTTGTATTCCTTATTTTTAGCTTTTTGGCTTTTAATTTTGTGTTTGTGATTTTGGTTTGGTTTGATTTGGTTTTGGTTTTATTATTTTGATTTTATTATTTTTAACTTTTTTTATTGTTTTTGGTTTTTATCTTTTAGATGAATTTAATCATTTTTTAATTACTGGTGATTTTTTTATTTTTGGACTTTTGGTTGCTTTTTTGAATTTTATAAAATTTTATAAATGTTTAAAAAATATTGACAATTAATAGTTAAAAAATATTAAATATGATTTTGCAATTTTTTTGTTTTTTAAAAATAAGTAAAAGCGAAATTCCCAACAAAAAATAAAAAAATGTTTTAGAAAAACATTTTAGAGTTAAAAAATATTTAAGAAAAGGTTAAAAAGTTTTAAAGTTCTTGTAAATTGATAAATAAAAAACGATACTATTAATTAAACTTAAAAAACTAAATTATGATAAGTTCTTGGAAAAGCAATTACATCACGAATATTATTTAATCCTGTTAAAAAAATTAGTAGTCTTTCAAATCCTAAGCCAAAACCTGAATGAATGCATCCTCCAAAACGGCGTAAATCTAAATACCATTCCAAATCTTTTTGAGGAATTTTCATTTGGTTCATTTTTTCAATTAAAACTGATAAGTTTTCTTCTCTTTGCGATCCGCCAATTAATTCTCCGACACGAGGAACTAAAAGATCCATCGCAGCTACTGTTTTTTGATCGGGATTATTTTTCATATAAAAAGCTTTAATTTCTTTAGGCCAATCAACAATAAAAACTGGTTTTTTAAAATGTGTTTCGGTTAAATATTTTTCGTGTTCGGTTGCCAAATCAGCGCCATAAAAAAGGGGGTTTTCAAATTTGGTGTTGCTTTTTTGCAAAATTTCTAAAGCTTGTTCGTATTTTACTGTCAAAAATTCTTTTTCCTCAGCGATGTTTTTTAATTCTTCAATTAAACCGTTTTTTTCTGTCTTATCCAAAAATTCTATATCTTGATAATTTTGTTCTAAACATTTAGCAATAACAAATTGTAACATTTCTTGGGCGACTTTTAAATTTTGAGATAAATTGCAAAAAGCCATTTCAGGTTCTAACATCCAAAATTCAGCAGCATGTCTTGGAGTGTTTGATTTTTCAGCTCTAAAAGTAGGACCAAAAGTATAGACTTTATTCAAACCCAAAGCCATCGCTTCTGCTTCTAGTTGACCTGTTACTGTTAAAAAAACTTTTTTGCCAAAAAAATCTTTTTGATAATCAATTTCATTTTTGCTGGTAGTCTCATCGGCAAGTTTGAAAGCGTTTGGAATGTTTTTTGTTTGTGGCAAAGCTTCTAAATTAAGGGTTGTAAGTTGAAATAATTCACCCGCGCCTTCGCCATCATTAGCAGTGATAATGGGGGTGTTGATGTGAAAAAAACCTTTTTTTTGAAAAAAACTGTGCAGGGCAAAAAAAGCGGTATTTCTAATGCGAAAAACTGCTCCAAAAAGTTTGGTGCGCACTCTTAGATGAGATATTTGTCTCAAAAAAGCCTTAGAATGTTTTTTGGGTTGAAGCGGATAAGAAAAATCACTTGCGCCTAAAAGAGAAACATTTTGGGCACTAATTTCAAAAGGTGTTTGGGGATTGTTGGTTGCTTTTAGAATACCTTCCACTTGCAAAGAAGCCCCAATTTGTAACATTTCTTTTAATTTTTCTAAATTAATGTTATTTGTAGATTCGTTGTTGGTGTTGACTTTTTGGTTTTCATGAAATTCGGTAATTTCGGCGGCGATTTCGATGTTTTTGGTTTTGGTTTCTTTACAAATAATTTGTAAATTTTCCAGAAAAGTACCATCATTTAAATCGATAAAAGTTAATTTTTTTTGATAACGACAATTTCTAACCCAACCATTTAATACTATTTTTTTTTGATAAAATAGCTCTGGTTTTTGGAAAATATCTTTGATAGAAATTTTCATTGTAATTTACTAATCCTTTGTTTTTATGTAATGTTGTAATATTTTGTTGTAAATAAAAAAGTGAAATGAAACGAATATGAATTAAAAAAATGTAAATGGAAATAGAAAAAAGGGGGGGATTAAAATAAGAAGAAAAAGAAATTTAAAGAAAAAGAATCGGAGGAAAAAATAATAGCGAAGCAAAATAGCGAAGCAAAAAAGAAAAAAAGAGAGGCAAAAATTATTAGAATTAGTAATATGAAAAATAATTTTTTTGTTTATTTTTTTAATTAAAATAGCGATATATAATAAAAACTTGAAAATTTTAAAAATTTTAGGAAATTAATAGATCTTAATTTAAAAAGTAAAAAAAGATTATAAAAATTGTCCAAAAAATAATAAAAATGTTTTAAAAAAGACACTCAAAATAAAAATAACCCAAAAAGAATTGAAAGAATTAAAAACAATTACAAATTTATTTTATCATTTTTAAGTTATATTTTGATATTTTTTTGAAAAAAACGCAATAAATTAGAATAAAAAAACAATAACAAAGTAAAAATAAAATAAAAATAAAAGTTAGGAAAAAATAGGTTTAAATGTTCCTAAGTTTTAAAAAATATTCCTAAGTTTTAAAAAAAATTAATTTTTAGTTGTAAAAAACTAACTTAGAAAAAGATTAAAATAAAAGTTAATTTTTTCTAAAATTGTTCCTTCTTTTTTAAAAAGAAAGGTTTTTCAAAGTTAGGAAAAAGTTATTTTTTTTGTTCCTAAAAACTGTGGCTTTTTATGTTATTATTTTATTGAATAATTTTATTTTTTCTAGAAAAAACGTGAAAGCAAAAAAGTTTTAAAAATAGTTGTTAAAAATAAATTGTTTCCAAACTGTTAAAAATAGTTCCTAAAATGTTAATAAATTTTTCCTTAATTTGAGGAAAAAATAAAGTTAAAAGCTATTTTTTTTAGAATTAGGAACAAAAAAATGTGCTTCATAATAATAATAATTTAATAAAAAAATAATATAAAAAATAAAAAACAATAATTAAAATAAAATATTAAAGGTAATATTAAAGGTAATATTGAAATGAATAATTATAATAAAATTTGGGAAATAATTTTAAATGAACTATCAAAAATTTACAGTGATGAAGTTTTTAAAGAAACATTTTCCAATATTAAAAAAATAAACCAAATTGAAGAAAAAATTATAATTTCAGTAGAAACTGAATTTATTAAGAATAAAATATATAAAATGTATTTTGAAAAAATCAAAAAAATAACTAAATTAAAATTTGAAGAAAAAATTATAATTGAATTTGTTTCAGAAAAAAATAAAAAAAATAGTAATTTTGATGATGAAAAAAAACATTTTGAAAATCTTAAAGAAAAATTAGAAAATGAGAATCAAAATTATTTTTCCAAAATTGAAAATAATGAAAATAATGATGAATTCCAAAATAATAAATATTTTGAAACAATTGAAAAAGAACAAATCAAAACTAAAACTGATAATGACACAAATGTTGAAATTGAAAATAGAAAAATAAGTTTTAATAAATACAATTATGGAAATACCAATCCAAAGTATAGTTTTGATAATTTTGTTGTGGGAAAAAGTAATAATTTTGCCTTTAAAATTGCCAAAAAAATTGCTGAAGAAAAAAAAGTAACTACCAATCCGCTATATATTTTTGGAAAAGCAGGAATCGGAAAAACTCATCTAATTCAGGCAATCGGAAATCATATTTTGAAAAAAACACATTCAGCCAAAAAAGTTCTATATGTAAAAGCTGACGGATTTATTGAAGAATTTACCAACCAATTAAGAAAATCCAAAATGGAGGATTTCAACGAAAAATACCGTGATATTGATCTTTTATTAGTTGATGATATCCAAATTATGGCAGGTGCTACAAGAACTCAAATGGAGTTTTTTAAATTATTTGATTATCTTTATTTAAACCAAAAACAAATTGTAATTACAAGTGATAAACAAGCCTCAGAACTAAAAAATATTATGAGTAGATTAACTTCACGTTTTGAAGCTGGTCTTATGGTTGATATTCAAAGTCCTGATTTTAATCATCGTCTCAATATTTTGAAAAAGAAAATATTAGAATTTGAACCACAAAATCATTTGAAAATAAAAAAAGATGTCCTTGATTTGATTGCTTCTTCTTTTGTTAATAATGTTCGTGAAATGGAAGGAGCTTTATTAAGATTATTGAATTATGCCCAAACTTTTGGATATGATATTGATATTAATATTGCCAATGAAGCTTTAGAACTTTTGATTAAAAGCAAAAAAAGTGTTTCTTATGATGAGGATGTTTTGGAAAAAATCAAATCAGTTGTTAGCAATTTTTTCAATATTTCAGTTCGTGATTTAATGAGTAAAAAAAGACAACAAAAATATACTTTACCGCGTCATATTGCTATGTATTTAATCAAAGAATTAAAAGATATTCCTTATAATATTATTGGTAGTTTTTTCAAAAGAAACCATTCTGCAGTTTTTAAAGCTTATCAAAAAATTAAAAAAAATTCTCAAAGTGATTATGAATTAAAAAAATCCTTAGAACTTATTTTGAAAAAAATTAATTCTTAATAAGTGAATTAAATAATAAATGAATTGAATAAAATTGAATAATAATTAAATTAAAAATGAATTAATAAATTATCTATATTTTAAAAAAGTATCTTTTAATTATTCGATGATTTTTAACTTATTTTAGTCTGTTTTTGAAATTGTAATATAAATTATTAAAAGTAAGTTAAACATCAATTAAAATAACTTTAAACGTGTTTAAATGCCATTATATGAAATAAATAATAAAGATATAAAATAAATAATAAAGATATAAAATAAATAATAAAGATATAAAATAAATAATAAAGATATAAAATAATTACTACAACAAAAAGATAAATGAGGTTTAATAAATGTATTTAGAAATTAATAAAGATATTTTTTTGGAACAACTTTTAAAAATACAAAAAATTTTCCCCCAAAAAACTTTTTTCCCTATTTTTAATGCTCTCAAAATCCAAACACAAGAAAATAACTTAATTTTAGAAGCTAATAATGGCAATATTGCAATTAAAATAGAAATTAAAGATGAAAGTTTAAAAATTAAAAAACAAGGTAAAATTGCTTGTTTAGGGAGATATTTTATTGAAATAATTAAAAAAATTAGTGATTCTTTAATTAAAATTACTGTAATGGAAAATAATTTTTTAGTAATTAAAACTAGTTTTTGTAAATATAAATTAAAATTAATGGATGTTTGTGATTTTTTAGAACTTGATTTTTCTTTCCAAAAATTAGATTCTTTTCAAATTGAAACTCATTTTTTCAAAAATATGATTAAAGAAATAAATATTTCTACTTCTAAAAATGAAAAAAGACCTATTTTAATGGGACTTAACTTGATTTATCAAAACAATTTTTTAAAAGCTTGTGCTACTGATTCTTTTCGAATGAGTCAAAAAAAAATCAATCTAGATATTAAATATCACAATTTTAATATTGTTATTCCTAATAAAAGTTTAGAAGAATTAAGTAAAATATTAGAACATTGTCAAAGTAAATATTTAAAAATTTATTCTGATACTCAAAAAATCTTTTTAGAAATTGATAATTTATGGTTTCAAACTTCACTTTTAGAAGGAAATTATCCCCAAATTCAAGAAATTAAACTTACAAATTTTCCTTTTTCTATTCATTTAAATAAAGATGATTTAATGAAAGCCTTAGAAAGAGTTTCATTGTTGTTTTCCAAAGAACAAATAAATACTAATGTTATTAAATTTATTTTAACTAAACAAAATTCAATTGAAATTTCTTCTTCTAGTGAAAGTTTGGGAACTGCTTTGGAAAAAATTATTCCTTTAAAAGTTAGTGCAAATAGTTTCCAAATTGCTTTTAATGCTAAATATTTAGAAGATGTTTTAAAAGTTTTATCAGTTAAAGAAGTAGTTTTTTATTTTGATAATCCCTTAAAACCATTTATTATTACTACTTTGGAAAAAGATAGTTCTATTCATTTGATTCTGCCTATTCCTTTCGAAAATGATTGATATTGTTATATAATGGCAAGATAATAAAAAGAACAGTGTTAATCTTAATTGTCTAAATAAATGAAACAGTTAGTTATTAATTACTACAAATGATTTAATATTTAAACCAATATATTTCTTTTAGTTCTTTTTCAATTTCTTTTTTAAGGTTTTTAATGCATTGTTGTAATATATTTTGTTTATTTTGTTGGTTATAATTTTCGTTATCTTCTGTTACTTTTTCTTTGCTCCAAGTTAAAAATGAACTATACTCTTTTTCAATGTTTGGAAATATGTTTTTTTCATTTCTTGTTTCATATTTACCTACACAATTATCCCATGACATGCTTTTTAAATCATTTAATATTTCTTCAACAATTCTATCAAATTGAATTTGGGTAATCTCTTTGAGATTGCTTTCAAATGTATTTAATGTATTTAATGTATTTAATGTATTTAATGTATTTAATGTATTTAATGTATTTAATGTATTTAATGTATTTAATGTATTTGTATTTTGTTTTGTTTCTGGTTTTGGATCTTGCCAAAAAGTTGTTATCTCTAAACTAGAAGATGACGATTTATTTTTTTGATGGTTTATTTTTTGATGGTTTTTGTTCAGATGGTTTGTTTGGTGTTGTTTTTATTTGGGATGGCACTTTGTTTGGTTTTTTAAAATATTGATATAAAAGAAAACTGCAAACACTCAAAAAGCAGCAATAAATAAAAATAGTTAATATTTTTTTACATTTTGATTCATATTATTTTATTCCTTGCTTTCTTTTGAAAATTGTTTTCTTTTTTAAAAAATATTTTATCCCTTACTTTTATTTTACTTGTTTTTTTTGCAAGAAAAATACTAAGTAATTATAATTTTATTAAGTAAATTTATTTATATAAATATTAATAGTAATAAAAAATGGTATAATTATCATAAAGATTATAAATTATCTTTTTATTTTTATTATAATTATATTTATAAAAAACAAAATAGGAGCAAATATGAAGTTTAAATTAAATTTTAAAGTAAAAGATATTAAATCCAAAATAACTCCTTTTAATATTTTAATATTGTGTTTATTTGTAGTGATTATTTTTTTAGGAGTTTCATATTTTAAATTTACACAACAAAATAAAAGAGATACAGAACAAGCATCAGATCAAAAAGTAAATTTATTATTAGATGAAAAAAAATTAGCGATTTAGAAAAATATTTAGAAAAAGAACAATTAAAAAATTTTTAAAAAGTAAAAAGTTGTCCAAAGTTTTGGAACACCTCAAACTAAATATATAATATATTCTTTTATCGTTTTAAATATTATTTTATTTTTAGGTGGGTTTTGTTAATTGTAAAAAAATATAAAATTAAACAATTTAAAGATAAAGAAGTAGAAATAAAAGTAAAATAAAAAATAATAAAAAAGTAGGATATAACTTTAAAACATTTAATTGAAAAAGGTCTTTCTTATAAACAAATTTTAGAACAATTAAAACCATTTTTTGGTGCTTTTGATCTTAAATATATTAAAAATAATGAAGGAAAACAAATATATACTATAAGTTATTTAAGACAAAAAAGGGATTATGAAGACAAAGAATTGGTAAAAGAAGGTTTTAATGTAAAAGATTTTAAAGAAATTGGTTACCAACTTCCTCAATTAATAGAAATTTTTAGTTTAAAAAATTAAATAAATCAGGTTATAGTTTGGAAGAAATAAAAAATTTAGATCCTCAAACAGAAAGTTTTTTTATTTAAAACAATTTAGTGCAAGAGATTTAAAAGATAAAGTTGGTTTTACTTTGCAAGAAATGCAATTATATAATTATAATCTGAAAGATTTTGCCAAAGGTGGCATTATCATACAAGAAATAAAAGAAACATCAATATATATAAATCCTCCTAAATTAAAAGAAACAGGTTTTACTTTTCAACAAATTAAAGAAGCGGGATATACACTTGATGATTTAGGATACAAATATGAAACACCAAATCCATTGCAAAATTAAACATTTATTCCTTTTCAAGAATTAAAAGATGCAGGTTATGATGCAAAAGATTTTAAAAATGCTAAATATCCAGCACAATATTTGAAAAATAATGGTTTTTCTTTGAAAGAATTAATGAATGCTAAATATAGATCATTTGATTTGAAAATAGCTGGATATATATTAGAAGAAATTAAAGAGTGTTTGACAAACCATCCAAATTCTTATTATAATATACAAAATATAGAACAAAATTATTATACTGAAAATGTTCATAATTAGATTTTAATTATATAATCCGTACTATCTTGTTTTTTATCATGTTATAATGGTGGTAATAAATAATTTTGGTTTTTCCAAAACCAAAACTTTAATTCTTTTACCTGTGTATTTTATTAGAAACTAATCATTATAACTTTTTTTGTAAAAAAGTGCTCAGCAATTCTAAATTTATTTCTATTTTGGTTATTATAGGTAATTTATTGACAAAAAAAGATTATCTTAATTGATAGTCTTTTTTAATATTATTCATTTTTTTACCAACTAAAAAGAAAGTAGTTTCTACTAAAATAATTGAAATTATTCCATCCATTATATAATGTTGTTTTAAAACAAAAGTAGAAATAAAAACTAAAATAGCACAAAATAATTGTCCATAATTTAATATTTTAGGGATTTTCTTTTTATTTTTTTGGCGAAAACCAATATAACATAAGAAACTTAAACTAACATGAAAACTTGGTAAATAATTAAAATGCAAACAATCATATTTATATAAATTTTGAATTAAAAAATCTACAAAACTTTTGTTTTCCTTAAATAAAAACTTATCCAACATTTGAACTGGGAAAACAAAAAATAAAATTAAACTAATAGCTAAAATTATAAAATAAGAAATGAATAATTGAAATATTATTTTTTTATCTAAATATTTATATATCAAATAAGGAGCAATTAAAAACCACCACCAGCAGCTTATGATATAAATATAAATAAAATATTTAGAAAATTCCCAACTAGGGAATCCACTGCTTCCATTAATATTTAAATTTAATATTTTTACCCAATAATTATTAGTTTCTTCATTACCATCTTCTTTAATTCGAATAATTGTTTTAAAAAAACCATTTTTATTCTTTTCAATTATATATAAAGAACCAAACCAAGTTATGTGTTGAATTAAAACAATAAATAAAAACCATAATATATATTTTTTAAGATATTTATTTTTACTATTTGTTTCTTTTTTTTCTAAATTGTTTCTTTGTAAAGTTTGTTTTTCCATTTTTAATAATTTAAACTCCTGTTATTTTTGTTATTTATAATATTGGATTTTATAATGATAATTTATTAAGAATTAAAAAAACGATATAAAAAAATAATAAAAATAAATTATTTTATAAAATTAAAGAAAACAAAAAAATAAAGAACCAAAATACTTAAAAAATAAAACCACCTTTTATATTTTTTGATAACTACAATATCATTATTTTTGATGATTTTATTTTTTAAAATAATTGTATAGAAACTAATTATTAATATCATTATAGAAGTTAGAAAAGCATAAAACAATAACATAAACTCGTTAATTTCATATTTTGTTATTTCTCTCGAATAAGGATTTAACTTTTCATTATCAATTTTTATAAGTATAAACATTATTAAAAAATAAATCAAAGGATATATTATTCCTACATATTTTTTTTTTAATTTTATTATGCTTTTGTTTTGGAAAAAATAATAAAATATAAACATCAAAGATAAAATTTTGTGTTCAAAAAAATAATTAATTTGCAAAGTACCTGTTTTGGTTTCAATTAAACAAAAAAACATCACTATTAAACAATTAATCAAACAAACAAAACTTAAATAAGGATAATATTTTGATTTTTTAAATTTATTATTTAAAGATAAGAGTAAAAAGATATTCACTGATAATGTGTTTTGTCTTGTAAATAAACCTAAAGTAAAAAAATTTCTTTTATTTTTATTATATGAAATTGTATCAATAGCCAAAAGAGAAGTGATAAAAGAAATAATTAAAGGAACATAAACTAAAAACTTTTTTGAAAAAACATTTTTTGCTTTTCCGTTTGTATTTGTATCTAAATTATTTTTATACATAAACATAAAAAATCCTTTATAATATTGTTTTTTAATTTTTAGATAAATAATATTTGATTAATTTAGAAAAACTTTTACTTATTTTTTTAATCCTTTTTTATTTTTAATAATTTTTTTAAGAACTTGTTAGTATAATGTTGTTTTTAAAAAATTATTTAAAAGTATAACAGTAATATTATAACATTTTTATATTTTTGAAAGTTTCTTTTTTTAAAATATGATTTTTATTGACTCTAACTATTTTATTTATTTAGTCAAATTAATATTTATTTTTTTTGCTTACTTTATTTTACTAAGTAATAATTTATCCTTATTTTGCCTTTGAACCTTATTTTTGCAATATTTTTTGTGGTATAATAAACTTGTATTTACAATTTTAATTTATTATGTAGTTCAAAATAAGTTAATAAAAAACTAATAAAAACAAATTTACAATAGATATTAAAAATTCAAAAAAACAAAACAATTTAAAAAACACCTTAAACAAATATATTCTATCAAACATTTAGTAATTTAAAAAATTTAATAATATCAAAGAAATCCTAAATATAAATAAATCCAAACAAAAGGAAAATAAAAATGATTACTGAAATAACTAACATAAAAGAAGCTATTTTGTGGATTGAAAAAAGAGAAATTTTAGGCATGCGTTTAGGACTTTTGCGTGTTTTGGCTTTGTTAAAATTATTACATCATCCTGAAAAAAAATTAGCTATGATTCATATTGCAGGTACTAATGGCAAAGGTTCAACTGTTAATTATTTAAGTTCTTTATTGCAACAAAATTGTTCCAAAGTAGGAACTTTTATTTCTCCTCATATTCAAAATTACAATGAAAGAATTAAAATTAATGGCGAGACTATTTCTTGTAATGATTTAATAATTTGGGTTCGTAAAATTAAAAAGTTAGTAGACCAAGCAAGTCCCAATTCTGCTTTATTTAGCATTACTCCGTTTGAAATTATCACCGCTATTGCTTTTGATTATTTTTATCATAAAAAAGTTGATGTTTGTGTAATTGAAGTAGGTTTGGGAGGTCTTTTAGACAGTACCAATGTTATTTATCCCATCCTAACTGGAATTACTACCATTGGCAAAGATCACGAACATATTTTAGGAAAAACTCTTAAAGAAATTGCTTTTCAAAAAGCAGGAATTATTAAACCCAAAGCTCCCTTAGTTACAGGAAATATTTCTCCAAAAGCTTTGTTAGTTATTGAACAACAAGCCATCAAAAACAAAACTCCCATTTATAAATTCAAAAAAGATTACAACATAACTTATTTAGGAATGCAAACTTGGCAAGAATGTTTTAATTTTAAAACAAAACAAATCACAATAAAAGCCATCAAAACTCCTTTAATAGGAAAATATCAACCTGAAAATGCTGCAATGGCAATCCAACTTTATTATTTATTTTGTCAGCTGAAAAAATTTCCTTTCTTAGAACAAAATGTTTTTATAGGCATTAGCAAAACTCAAATTCCAGCCAGAATGCAAAAACTAAATTCAAATCCTTTAATTATTTTAGATGGTGCTCACAATGTGCATGCCATAAGAAAATTAGTCCAAACAACAATCAAACAATTTAGTAACTACCGCATTTCTATTTTATTTTCTGCTTTGGAAAACAAAAATGTAGTTTCTATGTTGTACCAATTATTAAAAATTCCCAAAGCCCACATTTATTTAACAACTTTTAATCATCCAAATAGTATTGAATTAGTACAAAAATATTTGTTTATTGCTCCACAAAGAATTACAAAAGTTTTTGATTGGCAAGACAAATTGAAGGATTTTTTACAACAAAACCAAACTCAAAATTGTAAAGATTTATTGTTAATTACAGGCTCTCTATATTTTGCCTCAGAAGTAATTCATTTTTTTGATATTTAAATATTTTTAATATTTTAAAAACATCAAATTTAATTTACACAACTTTAAAAAACTTAAATAGGAGTCAAAAATGAAAATAGGTTTTTTTACTGATACATACTTACCAATTATTGGAGGTATTCCTATCTCTGTTAAATCTCATAAAGATAGTTTAGAAAAATTAGGACATAAAGTTTATATAATTACTTCTCAAGGACCTAAGAATTATGAAGAAAAAGATGCTTCAATAATAAGAATTAAAGGAATACCAATACCTTTTAAAGGTTTTGAAGGTCATCGTTTCGTATTGAGGTTCAAAAAATATTTATCTCTTGTAAAAGATCTTAATTTAGATACTATCCATATTCATACTGAATTTCCTATTGGTAAATTAGGTATTTATGCTTCTCAAAAATTAAATATACCATCCGTTTATACTATGCACACCATGCACGAATATTTTTTTAATAAAAGCAAAAATATTGGAATAAAAATATTTAAATTATTTTTTATATTAGCTAATAGAAAAGCTTTAAAAAAATTTATTTCCAAAACGCATTCTACAATTGTTCCTACTCATAAAATTTTAACTTTATTAGAAAAAGATTACAATATCAAAGGAAAATATAATGTTGTTCCAACAGGTTTTAATTTAGAAAAATTTTATTCCCAAAATCACTCTTTAGAAGAAATTCAAGCTTTAAAAGTTAAATTTAATTTAGTAAATGATTTTGTTTGTATTTATGTAGGTAGGTTGTCGCCTGAAAAAGACATTTCTTATTTGATTAGTGCTTTTGCTTCTTTTTGTCAAAATCATCCTCAAAGTAAATTTGTGATTGTTGGCGATGGTCCTGAAAAAAAAGCTCTCCAAAAACAAGTAAAACAATTACAAATCGAAAATAATGTTTGTTTTTTGGGATTTGTTCCTTATGATAATTTAGGAATTTATTATCAATTGGGAAATTGTTTTTTGAGTGCTTCTTTATTTGAGACTCAAGGTTTAACTTTTGTAGAAGCGATGGCATCTTCTTTGGTTTTGTTAGCTAGATACGATCAAGCATTAGATGGTTTAATTGATAATGGAAATAATGCTTTTTTTTATCATCAAAAAGAAGAATTAATCCATTATTTAAGTCTTTTATACAATGATAATAAAAAAACTAAAACAATGTCTATGAATGCCAAAAACTCAATACTTAATTATGATCAAACAAGTTTTGCTTCTAAAATGATCTCAATTTATAAAGAAGCGATAAAAAATAATAAAGAAAACAATAACCAAAACAATAACCAAAACAATAACCATAATTAATTATTTTTACCCTTTTTATTATTTTTCCTTATTCCCTAATTATTTCAACTTTTTAGTTATTAAAAAATATAAATTTATTTTTTATTTTTGTTGCTATTACTATTACAATTTGCTATGTTTTCATTAAGATAAAAAAGTATGACAATGACAATAATAAGGAGGTTTTTTGCTTGAAAATAGGAATTTTTACCGATTCATATAAACCTTTAATTAGTGGTGTTGTTGTTTCTTGTGATTCTCTAAGAGAAGGTTTGGAAGCTTTGGGACATGAAGTCTATATTATTACAACTAACTGTCCAAAAGTCAAACAAGAAAAAGATTCTCGCGTAATAAGAATTAAAGGAATGCCATTGCCTTTTAAAATTTTTAAAAATCATCGTTGGGTTTTAAGTTATAAAAAACATCTTTTTAAAATCAAAGCCCTTAATTTAGATGTAATTCATGTTCATACTGAATTTGGGGTAGGTTCTTTAGGGCTTTTAGCTAAACAAAAATTAAATTTGCCTTTAGTTTATACAGCACACACAATGTATGTTGCCTTTTTTGATACTCAAAAATCTTTTATTGTTAAATGTTTTAAAAAACCCATTTTAAAATATGTAGACTATCTTTTTACTAAATTTATTTTTAATAGTGATGTCAATATTTTACCTACTAAAAAAGTGTTGTATTTTTTAGAAAATCGCTATTCTAATAAAGTTAATGATACTTCTAAAATCAATTATCAAATTGTTCCAACAGGTTTTAATTTAGAAAAATTTTATTATCACAATCATTCATCAGAAAAAGTTTTTTCATTAAAACAACAATTAGGACTTAAAGATTCATTTGTATGTCTTTATGTAGGAAGAATATCTGCTGAAAAAGAAATTGATTATTTGATGGACGCTTTTACTTCTTTTCACCTTCAAAATCCCAAAAGTAAATTTTTAATTATTGGTGATGGACCTGAAAGAAAAAATTTAGAAAAAAAAGCCCAAAAACTTAATTTAGATGATAAAATCATTTTTTTAGGATTTGTTTCTTATGATAAGTTAGGAATTTATTATCAATTGGGAAATTGTTTTTTGAGTGCTTCTTTATTTGAGACTCAAGGACTTACATATATTGAAGCACTAGCTGCTTCTTTGCCTTGTGTAGTGCGTTTTGATCAAGCATTAGAAGGAGTAATTAAACATGAACAAAATGGATTTTTTTATCATAACCAAGAACAATTAATTACAATTCTTACTTCCTTATATCAAAATCCAGATAATTTTAAACAATTATCATATCAAGCTCAAAAATCAGTTAATTTATATACTCAAAAGACTTTTGTAACTAATGTTTTAGAAGTTTATAATCAAGCTATTGATAATCATAAATTAAAAAAACAAAAATTAATTCAACATCAAAAAGAAACTTCAGATAAGATTTAATTATAAAGAACAAAAAAAGATCAAATTATTTATTTTTAATAAGTAATTTGATCTTTTAATATTTTATTTATTATGATGTTATTTTGAAAGTTTTCAAAAAATTATTTTACTATTTTGAGAATCTAAATATATTTCTACTAATTGAGATACAATAAAAACACTTATCCAAAACCATTTTTTATTTGATAAAGGTATTTTATCATACCAATTTTCTTTATAAGTTCCTTTTGTTTTTATTTTTGAATACACTTTTATTTTAACTAAAAAAAACACTTAATAAAACAACAAATTATTTATTTTTCATCAATTTTATTCACATCTTATTTCATTTTTACAAAAATTCCCAACTTTAAAATTACTTTTTTTATTTTTTTATTACCTTATCCAACTAAAAAACCTATAAATATTACAGTTTTGTCATCTAATTAACTCAAAAAAATATTTTTTTGTTATAATATTAATGTCTTATAAATTATAAAATAAAATGCTTATTCCTTGTCTTTACAATTTAGAGATAAAGACCGCGTAGGCCATAAGGAGAAAAAAATGAAAAAATACGAAATAATGTATATTTTACGCCCCAATTTAGACAGCAAAGACGTTAAAAAAATTAATGACACTTTGCAAAATGTTTTTTTACAAGCCCCAAATCAAATTTTGGAACAAAACGAAATAGGATTAAAAGACCTAGCTTATCTTATTGATAATCATAAAAAAGGATATTACAATTGGTTAATGGTAAAAGCAGATAATGATGCTGTTTTAGAATTTAATCGTATTGTTAAAATTACTGAAGAAATTATTAGATTTATCTTTATCAAAGATAAAGAATAAGGAGTTTAATTCATATGATTAATAAAGTTATTTTAGTAGGTCGCATTACCAAAGACCCAGAACTAAAAAATACTAATAGTGGTACTTATGTTGTTAAATTTACTTTGGCAGTTAATAGAATTGTAAGTGCTTCTAGCGAAAAAAAAACTGATTTTATCAATTGTACTGTTTTTGGTAAACAAGCTGAAAATTTAGAAAAATATATTTCTAAAGGTGCTTTAATAGGTGTTGAAGGAAACATTAGAGTAGAAACTTGGGAAAAAGACGGTGTAACTAATTGGCAAACTAGTGTTGTTTGTAACAATGTCCAATTCTTAGAATCTAAAAAAAATCCTGATAATGCTTATGACAATTTCTAAAATTAAAAACAATTCTTAAATTAACTGATATAAATAATAAACAAATATAACAATCAAATCTTAAAACAAAAACATTAAATACAAGCGAACCAAACCAAACAACAATAAATATTTTCAATTTCAAAAGGAGCTACAAATGAAATTCAACAATAAAAAAAATACTTTTAAAAAACGTCGCAAAGTTTGTTTTTTTACTGAAAACAAAGTAACTAAAATTGATTTTAAAGACATAGAGCTTTTACAAAGATTTATTACTGACCGTGGAAGAATTCTTTCTAAAAGAGTAACAAATACTTCTGCTAAATGGCAACGTCAATTGGCAATTGCCATTAAAAGAGCTCGCCATATGGCTTTAATTCCTTTTATCCAACAATAAAAACAGGTGTTGCATCCTGTTTTTTTATTAATTGCAAATATCAAAAACCAAATTTATCTAATTATTTAAATGCAAATGAGGGCAAAAAAAATTATGTTTTCTAAAAATAAACATAACACAAAATTTATTGTAATTGCTTGTGTAATTGTTGTTTTGATTTTAATTCTTTTTTGTTTGGATTTCCAAAATATCCAAGAAATTATCGAAACAATTAATCAATTAACCAACAATCAAAACCCAAGCCAAAATACTTCCAGCGAAATGAGTGGTATGCGTCGTAAAATCATTTTTTTCATTTTTAACTTTTTTGGAAAAATCATTTTAGCATCCTTTGTTATCAGTTTTTTGCTTCACATTAAAAAAAACGCCCAAATTAAAAGATTAAAAAACAAACTTTCTTTATGGTCTAAATTATCTTTTCACGTAAGTCAAATTGGGGAAGAAGTACTTAACGAACTTCCTATTGGTATTGTTTTAATTGATATTTCTAGTCAAGAAATTCAGTGGCTCAATCCTTACGCCAGTTTTATTTTGAAAAATCCTGAAATCAATTCGCCCTTAGCTCAAATTAATGAAAATATGGCACAACTAATAAGTACTTCTGATGCAATCCCCAAAACTATTATCACTTTGGAAAACCAAAAATTTGAATGTTTTTATAAAAAAGATTTAAGTGTTTTTTACTTGTTTGATGCTACCGAAAAAGAACAAATCAAACATTTATTTTTACAAAAAACCTTATCTCTTGCCATGATTGCTTTTGATAATTTAGCAGAATCCTTAATTCGTTATGATCTTTCAGAACAATCACAAATACAAGGTGAATATTTAAGTGCTTTATCTGATTACATTGAACCTTATGAAGGTTATTTAAAACAATTGATAGACGACCGTTTTTTACTTCTTCTTAACCGCCAAAACTTAGATAAAATGTTAGAAAATAAATTTAGTATTTTGGATACCATCCGCAACATTTCTTACAAATATCAATTAAAAGTCACTCTTTCTATGGGAATTGCTTGTTGGAATTTGTCATATGAAAAACTGGCTACCTACAGTCAAAATGCAATTGAATTAGCTCAAAAAAGGGGTGGCGATCAAGTAGTTGTTAATATTGAAAATGAAAAAATTAAATATTTTGGTGCCAAAATTGCTTCTTTAAGTAAACAATCCAAAGTTCATGCTCGTATTAATGCCCAAAATTTGGTCGATATTTTGAAAAAACACCCCCATTGTTTTATCATGGGACACACTCACACCGACCTTGATGCTTTGGGTTCTGTCATTGCTTTTTACAAAATTGCAACCACTATCCATCCTGAAAGCAACAATTATATTATCCTTGATGAAGAAAAATTAGACAAAAGCCTCATTCCTGTTTATCATCAATTAATTAAAACTGAGGCAAAAATATCTCTAAATATTATTACAACCCAACAAGCCTCCAAAATGATTAAAGACAATTCCTTAATTGCAGTTTTGGATACTCAAACTAAAGATATGGTAAATAGTCCCGAACTTTTGTCACTAACGTCCAATATTGTAGTTGTTGATCACCACCGCGCTACCGAAGAAATTATTCCTTCTATTTTTTCTTACGTCGAATCATCTGCTTCTTCAACTGTTGAATTGCTTGTTGAAATTATGGGATTTTTGGAAAAAGAAGTCCACATTACTGTTTTTGAAGCAAGCATTATGTATGCAGGTATTTTAATTGATACTAACGCTTTTATTTATCGTACAAGTTCTAGAACTTTTGAAGTAACTTCCAAATTAAAAGATTTAGGCGCTGATGCAATTGAGGTTAAAAGTTGGTTACGTAAAGACTTTGATAAAGTTTTAGAAATTAATAAACTGATTTCTGAAATGGAAATTTTTATGGATAGATTCGCTATTATTCAAAGTTCTGAAATTTATGAAAATCGTTCTTTTTTAGCTCAAGTGGCAGAAAGTGTTCTAAACATTCGCAACGTTGATGCTGCCTTTATGATAGCTCAAATAGCAGATAATAAAATAGCAATTAGTGCTCGTTCTTACAATGAAATTAACGTTCAAACTATCATGGAACAAATGGAAGGTGGAGGACATCTCAATAGCGCTGCTACTCAATTAGAAGGAACTAATATCAAAACAGTTACAGACACTTTAAAACATTTTTTAAAATTAGAATATGAAAAAGGTGAAAAGAATATGGAAATTATTTTGTTAACTGACATTCCTAATAAAGGAAAAAAACACGAAATTATTAAAGTTAATAATGGTTATGGCAATTTTTTAATTCAAAATAAAAAAGCTCTTTTAGCAGACAAAACCAATTTAGCTGCAATTAAACAATCCCAAATGTTAGAACAAGAACAAAAACGTAATCACGAACTTTTAATGCATAAATTAAAACAAGAAATTGATGACAAAAAAATTACTCTAGATATTCAATTAGGACCTAAAGGAAAAATTTATGGAAAAATTACTCTCAAACAAATTGCTGAAGAATTTTTAAAAGTTCATAATATTACTCTTGACCGCAAAAAAATATCTTTAGAAGGTGAAATCATTGCTATTGGTATTTATCCTGTTGATGTTTTTCTAACTGATCAAATTAAGGCTACTTTTTTCCTTAATGTGACTGAAAGAAAAAGCAAATGACCAATTATTCTAAAAATACTCCTTCAAGTCCTGAAGCAGAACGTGCTTTGTTAGGAGCTTTACTTTTAAACCCTGAAAAAATAGCTTTTACCTTAGATATGATTGCAGAAACTGACTTTTACAACTCTCATCACCAACATATTTTTAGAGCAATGAAAACTTTGCATGAAACTAACAAACAAATTGATTATTCTTCAGTAAGTGCTATTTTAGACAATGAAAAATTATTACAACAAATAGGAAATATCGATTATTTAAATGAATTATCTGATTTGATGCCTTCTACTCAACATATAGAAACCTATATTGATTTAATTAAGGAAACTGCTTTAAAAAGAGAAATTATCGAAACTGTCACTTCATTAGCACAAAAAGGATACGAAAACATTGATGTCCAAGAATATTTGGATTTTTCAGAAGAAAAAATCTTTAATTTAACTAAAAACAAAAAAACCAGTGAATTATTAAAATTAAAAATTTTGTTAAAAGACACTAAAGAAAAAAATATTCTTGCCAAACGCCATAAAGATTTAGTAGGTCTTTCCACTGGATATGATAATCTCAACAATATTACTTTAGGATTTAAGCCCGAAGAATTTATTATTTTAGCTGCTCGTCCTTCCATGGGAAAAAGTACTTTTATGCTTAATTTAGCTCTCAGAATTGCAAATCCCAAACACAATTATCAATCCCCTCATATTGCTATTTTTAGTTTAGAAATGTCAAACGAACAATTAGCTATGCGCATGTTAAGCACTCAATCAAAAATACAGCACAAAAAAATTCAATTGGGTAACACAAACAGAGAAGAAAAATTTTTGTTAGAAATATCAATAGAAAAAATGGATGATCTAAATATTTATTTTGATGATTCAGCTACAGTAAATATTTTAGATATTAAAGCTAAATGTCGCAAACTTAAAAGTCAAAACAAACTTGATATTGTAATGATAGATTATTTGCAACTTATCCGCAAAACTAATAAACACAACCGTCAAGAAGAAGTAGCAGAAATTTCTCAAAGTTTAAAACAAATGGCACGTGAATTAAAAATTCCTGTTATTGCCCTTTCACAATTATCAAGGGATGTAGAAAAAAGAGAAGACAAACGTCCCATTTTGGCTGATCTCAGAGATTCAGGTTCAATTGAACAAGACGCCGATATTGTAATGTTTTTGTACCGAGAAGGTTATTATGAAAAGGACAAAAAACCCGATTCTTCTGGACACACCCAAGTTATTATTGCCAAAAATCGTCAAGGATCAATTGGTATTAGAGAATTTATACTTGATTTTGATCATATGTTTTTTTCAGAAATCGAACCTAATATAAATGAATAAAAAAGCATTTTGATTGATTAAAATATTTTTTTAACCCCCCATTCTTTTTTAAAAAACAAAGAGGTAAATATGCTTGACAGATTAAAAATAATAAAACAAAAATATCAAGATTTACAAAAACTTTTGTTAAACGAACAAAACACAAACCAAAAAATTGACATTTTAAAAAATTTATCAAAATTAGAACCCACAGTAGAACTTTTTAACCGATACTTAAATTTAGAAACCGAATTTACTCAAATACAGACCATTTTAGAAACCCAACAAGATCAAGAATTATTGCTTTTAGCACACCAAGAAAAAGATACTATTTTGTCAGAAAAAAAAACTACCTTAGATCAATTAAAAATTTTGCTCTTACCCCAAGATTCTTTTGATAAAAAAAATGTTGTCTTAGAAATTAAAGGTGCAGCTGGTGGCAACGAAGCGAATCTTTTTGCAGCTGATTTATTACGAACCTATGTTAAATACGCCGAAAGCAAAAAATGGAAAGTCGAAATCCTCAATCTAAATCCCAGCATTAAAGGCGGTCTTTCTTCCGTAGAACTTTTAATTTCTGGACAAAATATTTATTCTTTTTTAAAGTATGAATCAGGTGTGCATCGCGTTCAACGTGTTCCCGCTACCGAAGCCCAAGGGCGAATTCACACTTCTACTGCTGTTGTTTTGGTAGTTCCCGAAGCAGAAGAATTAGAATTAAAAATTGATTGGCATGACATTCGCACCGACACTTTTAATTCTAGCGGACCTGGTGGACAATCAGTAAACACTACTAAATCAGCTGTTAGACTTACTCATATACCTTCGGGAATTAGTGTTGCTTGTCAAGAAGGAAAAAGCCAGCACGAAAACAAAGATAAAGCATTTACCCTTTTAAAAACACGCATTTATAATCAAATGTTAACCGCTAAACAAGAAGAAGAAAACAAACACAGAAAAAATTTAGTAGGAACTGGTGAAAGAAGCGAAAAAATAAGAACATACAATTACCCCCAAAATCGTATAACAGATCACAGAATTGGACTTACTTTACAAAAATTAGATATTATTATGGAAGGCAAACTCGATTTAGTTATTGAACCTTTGATTCATGAAGCCCAAAAAGAACAACTTGCCCAAAGTTAGTTTTGATGCAATTTCTTTTAAAAAACCAAAATCAAAACAATTCAATTAAAAAAACCAGTTTAAGATAAATAAAGATAAATAAAGATAAATAAAGATAAATAAAGGAATTATTGTGAAACCAAAAGATATTATTATTTTTCCAACCGATACAGTTTATGGTATGGGCGCTAAATTATATGATAAAAAAGGACTCAATTGCATTTATCAAATTAAAAAAAGACCTTTAAATAAAAGTATTGTTGTTTTGTGTGCATCTTTACAACAAGCAAAAAAATTGATCCAATTTAGTCCCCAAAGCCTTAAATTAGCTCTGCATTTTTGGCCAGGCCCTTTAACTTTAATTCTGCCTACCACTTTGAAATATTTTTCTAAAACAAAGGCAAAAACTTTAGGAGTAAGAATCCCCAATCATCCTTTAGCTTTGGAAATTTTAAAAAAAAATGGTCCTTTAAAGACCACTTCTGTTAATCAAAGCAATCATCCTCCACTAAATGATTACCAAACTATTTTTAATATTTATAACAATAAAATCGCCTTAATTTATCAAAACTATCACCCGATTTTAAAAATATCTTCAACTATTGTTGATCTAACCACTTTTCAACCAGTTATTTTAAGGCAAGGAACAATTACTCAAGAAGAAATTTTACAAATCTTAAAACCTTTGTGACCGTCAAAAAATTGTAAGTTATGTGCTTAGTTTTCAAATTACAAAAAAACCTTTTGCTTACCCAATAAAAACATTTCCAAACCGATATCTTTATTTACAGCACCCATTTTAATTTGATATTCTAATTCTATTAAATCTAAAAACAGTGTATTTAATTTTTGCGTTTCAATCAATTTTGCTTCTTTCATTAAAAAAAATACTTTGCCTTGTGAAACTGGCAAAACTTTTTGCACTTCTTCTGGGCTTTTTTTTTGTTGCAACATTTCTTTTACCAATAACAATTCTTTAATTTTATGAGTTAATTGATTTATAACGTGAAAAGCATTGATTTTTTGCGTTTTTAAGGTTTGATACATTTGATAAGCATCAATATAATTTTGTTTTAAAAAAAGATTAATTAATCCAAAAATATTGTCATTTTCTTTAAAAGCATTGATTTTTTGCACCAATTGCCAAGTTATATTTTTATCATTTGATTGAAATAATTTGATTTTTGTTATTTCTTGATGCAATAAATAAAGATTATAGTTAGTTTTGCTCACTAATTCTTGGATAGCTTTGGTATCAATTTGAAAACCATCTTTTTGAAAAACTTCCATGATATATTTAAAAAAATCTTTTTTCTCCAAAGTGTTTGTTGTTTTGCAAAGACAATATTTTTCCCAAATTTTTTGAACTTCAGATGCTTTAGTTGTTTTTTCTGCAAAAAAATATAAATCTAAATTGTTGTAAGGATTTTGTAAATAAGAAATTAAAAAAGCCATTTCTTGAGGTTTTTTTTGAAATAAAATTTCACTGTGATCCACCAAAACTACTTTTTTCCATGCGCTTTCAATCAAAGAAGTGGTTTGTAGTTCTTTTTGCAGCTCTGTTACAAGATCTTTTTGCATACAATAATAAACTACATCTAATTGTTTTTGTTTGCAAATATTAATTATTTTTTTTATTTTTTTTTCTAGAAAAAACCTTTGTTTTCCCCAAATTAAATGTATGTTATTTGTTTGTTCCAAATTAAAAACCTCATTTTGCCCTTTTATTATTAATTAATTGTTTGTTTTTTAAATGTTTTTCAAAGATCAATTCAACATTATTATCATTATCACTATTGTTATTTTATCAAAAAAATATTATTATAAAACGATATCACAAAATATAAAGCAACAAAAATAATAATTTGCTATAATAATATTTGTAAACCACCTTCAAAAATTTCCCAAAATCACCAATCGCAAACAATTATAGACAAAAACAAAGAAAAGGAAAAACCAAAATGATTAAAAAAGCCACTTTTGTGCGTAGTATTGTCCATTTTAAAGATATTCCTTTGAAAAAACAACCCGAAATTGTTTTAATGGGCAGAAGCAACGTTGGCAAAAGCACTTTCATCAATGCTTTAACTCAAAGAAAAAAATTAGCTAAAATTTCTCAAACTCCTGGCAAAACCATCACCCTAAACTACTATGACATTAACGAATCTTTTTATTTGATCGATACTCCTGGATACGGTTATGCTAAAAAAAGTAAAGAAATTCAAAAGCAGTTATTGCCGATGATTATTTCTTTTTTGGAACAAACTTCTCATCTCAAAGCAGTCTTTCAGCTAATTGATTTTAAAGTGGGTGCTACCCAAGAAGACGATAGAATCCATCAAGCTCTTTTGCAAGCGGGTTTTGAGGTCGTCTTGTTATTTGTTAAAAAGGATAAAGTTAAAAAAAATCTTGTGCCCAAACAATTAAAAATGCTTGTTAATCACTTTCCCCAGATTAAATATTTTTTTTTGATTTCTTCAAAACAACAAGAAGGGCTGGAAGAATTAAAACTGTTTTTAAGTCAATTAATGGATCCAAATGCCAATGATTAAAAAAGGAGTCCCTTATTTTTTGGCTCTTTTATTTTTAGTTTTTCCAACTTTTTCACTTTGCAAAAAAATTTGTAATTTTTTTTATTTCCTCCAATCCATTTAAACATTTTCAAAACCCCAAACATAACCCCCAAAAAACTTTTAAAACCCAAAAACTTCAACCCTAAAAAAAGAAAATAGAAAGAAGCTAGCTTTTATGCAAACTAAATATGATTTTAAAAAAGTAGAACATCAAAGATACCAACAATGGTTAGAAAAAAAATATTTTTGTGCCAATCCAAACGCCAATAAAAAAACTTTTACTGTTGTAATTCCGCCTCCCAATGTAACAGGAAAACTGCATTTGGGACACGCTTGGAATAACACCATTCAAGATATTATTATAAGATTTAAAAAAATGCAAGGCTTTGATGTGCTCTTTTTGCCTGGGATGGATCATGCAGGAATTGCCACTCAAAATAAAGTTAAAGAACAATTAAAACAAGAAGGGCTTTTGACCAAAACTTTAAGTAAAGAAACTTTTTTAAAATATGCGTGGCAGTGGAAAGAAAAACATGCCCAAAATATTAGGCAACAATGGCAAGTTTTAGGGCTGCATCTAGATTATAATTTTGAAAAATTTACCCTTGATCCTGATTTGAGCCAAACAGTTCAAGAAGTTTTTGTCAAATTATACCAAAAAAAATTAATTTACAGAGATTATAAAATTATTAATTGGGACCCCGAAACTAAAACAGCCCTTTCTAATGTAGAAGTAAATTACCATGAAACTGAAGGAAAATTATATTATATTAAATATTTTTTGGTTGATTTTCCAACTAATTCCAATTTGTCTGACGCTTCTTTGGTTCCTTCTTTTTTAGAAATTGCAACCACTCGCCCCGAAACCATGTTTGCCGATCAAGCTTTAATGGTAAACCCTAACGATCCTAGATATCAATCTTTTATTGGCAAAAAAGTTTTTATTCCTGATACTAACATCCAAATTCCTGTTATTAGTGATAATTACGTAGATATTAATTTTGGTACAGGAGTTGTAAAAGTGACACCTGGACATGATATTAATGATTTTGAAGTAGCTAAAAGACATCATAAAAGACATCAATTAAAAGCTTTATTATGCATGAACGAAGATGGCACTATGAACGACTTAGCCTTGCAATATCAAGGATTAGACCGCTTTGTTTGTCGTCAAAAGTTAGTGCAAACTCTTAAACAAAAAGGATTTTTTACAAAAACCGAAAATCACCTTCATAAAGTAGGATATTCAAGTATTTCGGATGCCATCATCGAACCGCGTCTTTCTTTACAATGGTTTTTAAAAACCAAAGCCATCGCCCAAATTGCTTTAAAAACTAACAAAATCAATTTTTTTCCGCTTCGTTTTGAAAATATTTTTAATAATTGGCTCCAAAATATCGAAGACTGGTGTATTTCGCGTCAATTATGGTGGGGTCATCAAATTCCTGCTTGGCATAAAGGACAAGAAATTAAAGTTCAAATAGAAAGTCCTGGTCCAGAATGGAGCCTTGATTGTGATGTTTTGGATACTTGGTTTTCTTCTGCTTTGTGGCCTTTTAGCACTTTGGGATGGCCTAATTGCAATGCCCCTTTATTTCAAAATCGTTTTCCTATTGATGTTTTAGTAACAGGCTATGACATTTTAACTTTTTGGGTATCAAAAATGGTTTTTCAAAGTATTTTATTAACCCACAAAGACCCTTTTAAAGATGTTTTATTACATGGTTTAGTAAGAGATAACAAAGGACAAAAAATGTCTAAATCAAAAGGTAATGGTGTTGATCCTTTGGAAGTTGTTGCCAAATATGGTACCGATGCTCTTAGATGGTTTTTAACTACTAACGCTGCTCCTGGGTTTGATTTATTCTATGATGAGACTAAAGTTGCTTCATCTTGGAATTTTATTAATAAATTGTGGAATATTAGTCGTTTTGTAAAATTAAATACCAGCACCTTAGACACTGATTTTGATATTAATCTTTTGACTTTGACCCAAAAAGCCCTTTTAACACAATTGCATTTAACAACTCAAAAAGTAACAACTTTATATCAAAAATATGAATTAAAAGAAATTGGAAAAATTTTATATCACTTTGTTTGGGAAGATTTTGCTAATTGGCATTTAGAATTTGCCAAACATGATTTAGATCAGAATAACTCCAATTTAACAAACTTGCACAACAGTCAAAAATTTTTAGTTTATATGATGAAACATATTTTGCAACTCTTACATCCTTTTATTCCTTTTGTAACTGATACTCTTTATGAAAATTTTGACAATAAAACGAACATTACTCAAACCACTTTGCAAAAAACTTCTTATTGTAATTTAGATGCCTTAGCTGATTTTGAAAATCTTAAAAACTTAATTATTAAAACACGTCATTTAAGACAAGAATCCAATATCAATTGTAAATTAAATTTAGAATTAGAAGTTGCATCTCAATTTTCAACTATCCTCCAAGATTTCGTAAATTTGCAACAAGCTTTAGAAAAATTTTTCAAAACTTTACAAATTAAAATTACTAACAAAGTTACCAATTCAAAAAAAACTATTTGGTTAATTGAAAAAAATTTAAGTCTTTATATTGACCGCAAAACCCTAAACGAACTTAATGAAACCAAATTTAAAAGTAATTTTTTACAACAAAAAAATACCCTTCTTAAAGAAATTAAAAGAAGTGAAACCATTTTAAATAATCCATCTTTCTTGCAAAAAGCCGCAAGTGCCAAAATTGAAATTGAAAAAAAGAAATATGAAAGTTATTGTAAGCAATATCAAAAATTGTTAGAAAGTAAAAACAATTCTAATCCGCTAAATCCCAACAAAAAATAAAAAATTTAAATAAAACTATAAATGAATAATTTAAGCTTTGAAATTAAAAAACATTACAAGCAAAACCCCAACCCACCAATATTTTCCCAACCCAAACCATTTATTAAAGGAACTAACCAATGTCAAAAGATGATTCTATTAAAAAAACTGTTACTATAGGACTGAGTGCTGCGATATTTTTTGTTTTAAGTTGTTTTGCCTCTATTCCTGTGGGATTTAATGTAAGTATTGAAACTTCAGTCGCTTTTTTAGCTTTCATTGCTGTTGCTTTTGGTCCTGCGGTTGGTTTTTATGTAGGACTTATAGGGCACACCATTAAAGATTTTATTTTGTTTGGAAATGTTTCTTGGAATTGGGTTTTATGCTCTGCTCTTATTGGATTTATTTACGGATTGCCGCATAAAATAATTGATCTTAAATATCAAGTGTTTACCAAGAAAAAAATTGTTTACTTTTGGCTTTATCAGGTTGCTTGTAATTTTATAATTTGGGGTTTTTTTGCTCCTCAAAGTGATTTATTGATTTACGGACAACCACCTAAACTAGTTTATTTACAAAGTTTTTTGATAGTAATTTCTAATATTTTAGCTTATAGTGTAGTAGGAATTAAATTAATGTCTATGTATTCTTGTCATTACACTAAACAAGCTACTTTAATTAAAATTAATAATTCTTAAATATTTTTAAACATCCTTAATCAATTTTTTTATTTTATAACTTCAAAGAGGAACTTTATGCCAAAACCATTAATCATTTTTAAAGATTTTAGTTTTCAATATTATAGCCAACAAACACCAACTCTAAATCAAATTAATTTAACTATTTATGAAGGACAAAAAGTTTTGATTGTGGGCAAAAATGGTAGCGGTAAATCTACTTTTTTAAAATGTATTAATGGTTTGATTCCTCATAGTTATCAAGGAAAAATTACAGGTACTGTTATTATTAAGGATAAAGTCTTGACACAAACCAATATCTTTGATCTATCTTTGGATGTGGGTACCATTATGCAAGATACAGATAATCAATTTGTAGGTTTAACAGTAGCAGAAGATATAGCTTTTGCCTTGGAAAATGATGATTTGCCTCAAAGTGAAATATATCAAAAAGTAAATATGTGGGCACAAGATTTAGGATTGCAATCCTTTTTAGATTACAAACCACAAGAACTTTCTGAAGGTCACAAGCAATTAGCATCGATGGCAGGAGTTTTAATTTATAATCCTTCTATTTTGTTATTTGATGAATCTCTATCCAATCTTGATCCTGTTTCAAGAGCCAAAATGACTGCTTTAATAAAAACTATTCATCAAAAATACCATTCGACTATTTTAGTTATCGAACATTATTTAGAAGATATTTTAGATGATTCTTTTGATAGGGTAATAGTATTTGAAGATGAAAAAATTATTTATGACAATTCTCCCCAAAAATTAATTTTAGAAAATATTTTAACTAAACAAGGTATCCAAGAACCAACTTATATTAGTGCTTTGAAAAAGGTTGGTATCAATTTGGGAACTCTTCCTTATTTATTAAATTTGCCTACCTTACAATCCTTAGATTTTGTTCAATATTTTTCCAATCAATTAACAAATTTAAAAAAATGTGCTATTTCTCAAAACGACCCAACTCAATTATTGCCTTTTTTCCCCAAACAATTTGCCCCATTTTGCCCCATTTTGCAATTACAAAATATTTCTTATCACTATGAATCCAAACAACCCAATATTTTAAATGACATTTCTTTGGATTTATTTCCAGGAAAAATGATTAGTATTGTTGGTAAAAATGGTAGTGGTAAATCTACTTTAGCCAAAGTTATTTGTGGTTTTTGTAATCCTCAAACAGGAACTATTTTATTAAATAATCAAGATTTAACACATTTGTCTTTACAACAAAGATCAGAAAAAATTGGTTTTGTCATGCAAAATCCCCACCATATGATTTCTCAAAAAACTGTTTTTGAAGAAGTAGCATTGGGGCTTTTAGGAAAACAACTTTCATTAACTGAAATAAAAACCAAAGTGCATGCCATTTTGAAAACTTGTAATTTGGATTGTTTTGTTAACTTGCCTATTTCTGCTCTTAGTTTTGGACAAAAAAAAAGACTTACCATTGCTTCTATTTTAGTGATGCAACCCCAAATTCTTATTTTGGATGAACCTACCATAGGACAAGATTTAAAACATCACACACAAATTATGACTTTTTTACAAAAATTAAATAATACAGGCATTACAATTGTAATTATTACTCATGATATGTCTTTGATGTTTAATTATACTCAAAGAACTTTGGTTTTGCACCAAGGAAAAATTATTGCAAATACAACTCCTTTAAAAGTTTTTGAAGATGCGTCTTTAATGCAAAAAACTTCTCTAAATCCCATTAGTTTGGTTGTTTTTATCAATAAATTGGCACTTACATTAGAGCAAAAAAATATTTTGTTAACTCAAATGTTAGTTTTTTTAAAAGATAGGAATTGTTTTGATGAGTCAAAATAGTATGTTAGAATATTTTCCAGGTAAAAATTTCATTTACAAAATTCAAGGAGCAACCAAGTTATTGTTTTTAATTTTGGTATCAATTGCTTGCATGATGGTTTATCATGTGTGGTTTTTGTTAGGGCTTGCCTTTTTGTCTTTGTTTTTGCTTTGGTGTTCTCAAATTAAATGGCAACAAGTTTCTTTTGTTGTTAAAGGAACTTTATTTTTCTTGTTTGTTAACAATATTATTATTTTTTTTCTTTTTAGGGATTATGGTGCTCAAATATACAAATCCAAAACTCCTATTCCTTTATTTTATAATTTTTTAACCCAAGAACAATTGTTTTATCAATTTAATGTCTTGTTAAAATATTGTTGTATCATTCCTTTATTTTTAATTTTTATTGTAACTACTAATCCAAGTCAATTAGCTGCTAGTTTAAATAAATTAGGTGTTAGTTATAAAATTAGTTATGCTTTTGCCCTTACTATTCGCTATATTCCTGAAATTCAAAAAGATTTTAAAAATATTTCTCTTACTCAGCAAGCACGAGGTATTAAAGTTGTTAAAAAAATTAATTTTGTAGCCCGTATTATTGCAGATATTAAAAGAATTACCCTTATTATTTCTCCTTTGATTTTTTTTAATTTAGATAAAATAGATGTTATCACTAATGCTATGCAATTGAGACGTTTTGGTAAACACAAAACAAGGACTTGGTATTATGAAAAACCTTTTATTATTCTTGATTTGTTTACTTTTTTATTAGGGTTGATACTCCTTTTTCTTGGTGTGTGGCTTTTGTGTCGTTATGATAGATTTTATTATCCTTTTGTTAAAAATCCTTTTTGTACATAATGTCTGTGGTGTTCCCTTATTTTAATGCAACTTTTATTTTAAAAAACAACAAGATTAATTAATTTTAGTCTTTTTTTTAATATCAACAAGAAAGATAAAAAAATTAAAAATCCAATATTTAAGAGGTTTTTTAAAATAAACATAAAAATAAATAATGATTGAAAAAATATATTAAATATAGCTTTAAAACTAAAATATAAGCTATTTTCTTAAAAGCACAAATAAAATCCAAAAAGAGTTAAAAATTAAAAACAGACAATAAATATATTTATGGGATATGTATTTTAAAACGAATCAAGGAATAAATCTTTTAGCAATGCCACGAAGTCTAAAAACAAAAAATTGTCTAAACTTTTGGAACACTGCAATTGAATTAGATATCAAAAAGGGCAACAAAAATGCTCTAAGAGTGAAAAGAATTAAAGCCAAACCAACCACTTTTTTATCAGTAATCCAAATTGTGATTCACGTTATTACTTTTTTTCAAGGAAATATTGTGACATCTTATTGGCTAAAAGAAAGAGAAACTCATTTTTCATTACATAACATCGGAATTGAGGCTTTAATTATTACTCTTTCTATTATTTTTGGAGAATTAATTCCTAAACGTATAGCAATGTATGCCCCTTCCAAAATTGCTTATCTTTTTTCTGGTTCCATTTCCTTGATTGCTTGGTTAATTGGTCCTTTTGTTTGGGTTTTGACTCAAGTAAGCAATCTTTTTCTTATTGTTTTTGGATTAAATCCTAACAAAAATAGTATACAATGAATTGTTCCATTTTTTAGACACTTTTATTTCAAAATTACTCTTTAAGACTTAAAATTAAATAGATAATTTCTTATCTTTTCAAACTAACAAAGTAATTTCATTACACTTAAAAAGTGTCTAATGTTTTTCATAATTTGCTAGTTTCAAAAGATATTTTTAAATATTTTATCCCTACACTATATATAGGCCGAAAAAATAAAAAAATGACCCCTCATTTGAGGGCAAAATCAAAGGTTAAAAAATGATCCGTTTAATGTGGTAAGAAAATCCTCAAAAATTAGAGTGTGTGTTTATGCGGGTTTTTGAGGACTGCTTTTTCAAGAAATTGAATTTAGGGGGTCTAAATCAAGACAAGGTAAAATAACCCTAATTGGATTTAAATCAATGCGAGAGGGCATTTCTGAATCAAGGGTCCGCTTGATTTCCTTCCCTGTTTGGCGATCGTACTCTACTTTGGAATTGATTGTACTGTCAGAATCATTATACAGTATCTTTGATTCTATTACAGCGCAGGGGTCACTCGTTGATTTCCTTGATTGTACCGTCAGAATTGTATAAGGTATCCCTGATGTTCTTACCCGTTTGGGGGTCGTACTCGTAGATGCCCTTGATTGTTCCGTTTTTTTAGACACTTTTTTATTTTAAAATTACTCTTTAAGACTTAAAATTAAATAGATAATTTCTTATCTTTTCAAACTAACAAATAATTTCATTAAACTTAAAAAGTGTCTAAAAAAACGGAACAGTTCACTAACAACTGTTTGTCCAAAAAAAACATCGAATCAGCGGTCAAATCAGTAGTTGTTTCTTGAATATAAATTTTGGCAACCGAACATAATGCAAAAGGAAATTGCAAAACTATTAAGGCATGTCCTGCTTCATGATAAGCTGTTAGTTGACTAGTAGTAAGGGGTGTTGGTGTTTGCATCATAGAAAAATGAAAAATATGAGAAAAATCAGGTTTTAGGATTTGTCCATTAGCACACCAAATTTCTTTAATAGTTTGTATATTGTCTTGTGTTGGCATATAATATTTAAAAATAGATCCACTTGGTAAAATCGCTTGTGTAAGCAAACAAGAGTCTAAAAAACCTTCAATAATTATGCCATTTGGTTGGATTTCTCTTAAAAATTTTTCTTCTTCTTGTAAAATAGAACAATTAAACTTTTTATTTTGGTGCTCTTTGGCTTGTATGGAAATTTGCATCACTTTATTATCGCGGTGTTCTTTGCCTTCTTTCATTAACTGAGTTTCCAAAAGTTCAGGCATTAAAGGAATATATTTTTCATCCGTATAAATATTATAATGAGGTTTTGCAGAAGATAAATGGTGTTTTTTTAATGACATATTGATAGAAGGTTTTGCAAAACAAGCCCCTACAGGAACAACATCACAAATAATATGGGTTGGGTTAGTACTTAAATCAATTGACAATTTTTTTGGCGAATCTATAAATTCTTTTATCCCAATTATTACAAAAATAATAATAGCAATGTTTGTCCAAAATAATTTTGGGATTTTAGAAATCGTATTTAGTTTTTTATCTCCTTAAAATTAAAAAAGTTAAATTAAAATTTAACATGAAAAAATAACATAATAAAGTGATTAATGTTATTTGAAATAATAAAGTTTTTTGGATGATATAAAATAAAATCATATAGCAAATAATAAATAATGTGCTTTATTAATGGATGATAAATTTTATACTTGATAATTAGTTATCAAAATGATATACTACAAATAAACAAATATTAAAATTCTACATCATATATTATTATATTTTATAATATGGATTTAAGAATTATAAATTTGAATGCATTTGGGTGATTTATATATTTAATAAAACCACTTTAAAAAAATTTTATAACTAATTCCATCCTTAAAAATTTATTATTTTGTTTCATCCAATCCCAAATCACAACAACTGCCAAAAATTAACTAAAACGGATACAAAAAAATAACAATTTTTTTCAAAATTCACCCAATTCCACCCAAATAATTCCCAAAATAACGGTTTTTGGTTCCAAATTCCCAAAATAATGTATTTTTTTAACATTTATTATTAGCTTTTATTTTTTGTTTTGTTATAATTTAATCAGGCTTATAAAAAATAATTGATCATCAAAAAAAAGATGACTAGAATAAACGAACTAAAAAATAATTTAATTTTTCAAAATTGACCCAAGATAATACTTTATAACTTTGGTTGTGGTATTTTTCTGATTTATTTTTAGTAGTTATAAAAACAATATAACTAATTTATTAAACTTGCAAATGCAAAACAAAAAGGCAAGAGCAAGAAGGCAAAAAAACATACAAATGACTTTGCACACAAACAAGACTAACAAACCACATAAACCACATAACTCAAAACCCCAACCAAACTCCCCCACCAAAAAATTATCTTACTCAATTATCATCCTTATTATTTTGAATTCCTTTATTCCATTTAATTTTATCCACCATTATAGCCTTGCAAATATTTTTTATATATCAGTTAACAAAATACTAAAATATAAAATTTAGTCAAAGGAAACAACTTTATATGAATAAAAAAGAAGAAATTTTGCAAATCAGTCGTCTTGATAAAGATGCTGTTGTCAAACATCTAAACACCGACGCTTGCGGACTTACTGACAAACAAGCCCAAGAAAGACAAACTCTCTACGGTAAAAATATTATCAAACAAGGCGAATCTTTTCCGTTTTGGCAACAATTCATCAAACAATTTACCTCGGTAATGGCTATTTTATTATGGATAGCAGCATTAATGATTTTTGTAATTAATCCCAAAGAAGCAGCCATCGGTATTTCTATTATTTTAGTTATCATTGTAAATGGTTTATTTTCTTTTTCCCAAGAATACAAAGCTGATAAAATGTTGTCTTCCTTAGGTAAAATGATTCCTAAAAAAGTTCAAGTTTACCGCAACAAAAAAATAGAATTAATGGATGTTATTGAACTTACCATTGGAGATGTCATCTTTTTAGAAACAGGAACCCAAGTTCCAGTAGATGCACGTATTATTCAATCTAATAGCTTTTTTGTTGACAACTCAATGTTATCAGGCGAAACCATTCCTTTAAACCGTACTGAAATGCCAAACCTCGAAGATAATCATTCAATTGCTGAAATACCTAATTTAGTTTATGCAGGTACTACAGTTACTCAAGGTAGTTGTTTTGCAGTTGTTTATGCTATTGGAAATAACACCCAAATTGGAGAAGTTTCAAGCATTGCTCAAAGCATTGAAAAAGGCAAAAGTCTTCTAGACCAAGAAATGCACCACATTGTTAAAAAAGTAAGTATTATTGCTTCTTGTGCAGCTTTATTTGTCTTTATGATTTGTTTTTTCAAAGCAGAAAAATATAATATAGATTCTTTTAGAGCAGCAATTGTTTGTGCAGTTGGTATGTTAGTTGCAAACATTCCTGAAGGCTTACTTCCTACCGTTAATCTAAGTTTAGCAGTTGGTTCTCAAAGAATGGCTAAACAAAACGCTTTAGTTAAAAAAATCTCTTCCCTAGAAACCCTCAGTTCTACTACTGTTATTTGTACTGATAAAACAGGAACTCTAACTCAAAACCAACTTACAGTAAGAAAAATTGTAACTCCTGATGGTACTATCAAATTAAAAGGTTCTGGCTATAACGACGAACAAACATTTAGTGTTTGCCCAAACAATACTGCCTCCAAAAAGGGAATTGAAAAATTCTTAATTGCATCAGTTCTATGCTCTGAGGCTAAATTAGTTCCTACGCCAACTAAACCCCACCAATTTGAATTAATCGGTAATCCTACTGAAGGAGCTTTATTAATTGCTGCTAAAAAATACGGTTACAACATTGAAGAAGTAAAAAACAACTTAGAAATCATCCAATTAAACCCATTTACTTCCGAACGTAAAAAAATGAGTGTCTTAGTTAAAAACAACCAAGAACCTGCATATGACACCAATTCACAATATCTCTTTATTAAAGGAGCTCCTAATATTGTCCTTGAACAATGTCAAATGCAATACAAAGGTTCTCAAGTAAGTCCTTTTAGCCCTCATGAAAAAGAATCTTTCCTTAAAAAAAACGACCAATTTGCAAGCCAAGGATACCGCGTTCTTGCTCTTGCTTACAAAAAAATTGAACAAAATCCTTCCCTAGAAGAAGATATGGTTTTCTTAGGTTTTGCAGTTAATTACGACCCACCAAGAGAAGAAGTTAAAGAAGCAGTTAAAAACTTAACTCAAGCAGGACTAAAAATTACTATTATTACAGGAGATTACAGTCTTACTGCTGCTGCCATTGGTAAACAAGTAGGAATCATCCAAGACAAGTTCGTTGGTTTAGACGGCTATGACCTTGACAAAATGTCTTTAGAACAATTACAAGAAGTCCTCAAAAGTCCTCATCCAGTTGTCTTTTCACGCACTACTTCCAAACATAAATTAAAAATTGTTCAAGCATACCGCAACAATGGAGAAGTAGTAGGAGTTACTGGCGACGGAGTTAATGACATTTTAGCCCTTAAAGCAGCTCACATAGGAATTGCTATGGGAAAAGCAGGCACTGATGTTGCTCGTAATGCTGCTGATATGATTTTATTAGATGATAATTTTGCAACTATTTCCAAAGCTGTTTTAGAAGGACGTTGTATTTATGAAAACATCAAAAAATTCATGACTTATGTCTTTGCTTCTAATATCCCTCAAATCTTTCCTTTCATCGCTATTGCTTTTTTAGGAGTTACAGAACCTTACTTATATGTTTTACAAATTTTAGCAATTGATCTTTTAACTGACTTAATTCCTGCTATTGCTCTAGGAGCTGAAGAAACTGACCCAAGTTTATTAGTCCAAAAACCACGTACTAAAAACGACCATCTAATGGACACTAAAGTATTAAAACGTAGTTATGGCTTTTTAGGAATAGTTGAAGGTTTAATGTCTTTAGCATTTTTTTGTGTAGTTTACAATTTTAATACAAAAGACAACTTCTTCCTAGCTTCTACTATGGCATTTGGAGCTGTTATCTTTGCTCAAGTAGGAAACGCATTTGCTTGTCGTTCTAACAAACTTTACTTTTGGCAAACTATCAAAAAACCTAATAAAATATTGTACTATGGTATTATAATTGAAGTATTATTCTTTGTATTAATTACTAAATTTAGTTCTTTAAGTGATATATTCCATACTAAGGATATTAATATATCTCATTATTTATGTTTATTATTATGTCCTTTAGTTATGTTATTATTTGATACTATCTGGAAAAAATTATTTGCATTTAAGAATCAAAAACAATCAAAAATAAACTAATACTTACAATTAAATAATTTATAAAAGACCTCTTTTTTAGAGGTCTTTTTTTGTTTATTTCTCATATCTTAAATTATTATTTATTTTCTCAAATAACCTCCTTTAATATGATAAAAAACATTTTTTTACACTATTTTAACTGTTTATGAATTATTTTTACGCAAAAAAAAAAAAAAAGAGTAAAATAGAAGTTAAGGGAGATTGTTTGTTCTCTAATAAGCTCAAAGGAGATTAATTTAAAAATATGTTAGTAAATAATGTAAATTGTTTTTTACAAAAAAATAAAAAAATTATTATCTTTGTTCTATTGATGATTATATTGGTTATAACGGCAACGGTTTTTTTATGGATTGATAAAAGTAATACTCAAAAAGAAGCACAAACAAAACAGCAAATGAAAAAAGATATTATTGATCAACTGGATCAAACGATTAAAAATAATGTCCCTGATAAAGGTGCCTTGACGGTATTAAGTTTTTTTCCAAAAAATATAGATCAAAGCCCGCTATTTAAATCAGAAGAATTTAGAAAAGCTTTATTTTTTTGTTTAGACAGATCTAAAATAGCCAATAGTGATGCGGGGTTTAGACCAACTGCTCTTCCATATACAAAAGAATTTTGGCTCGAAAATCCTAAATATTTACCTGAACCTTATTTTCCCCAAAACCAAGATACTAAAGAACTTTTGGAAGAAATACAACTTCCTAACCAAGGTTATAATTTAGATAAAGCTTTGCTTTCTTTAGAAGCAGCTTGGAATAAATTAAATCCTCAAGAAAAAACAGAACAATATGAATTCAAAATTAATTTTGATTTGACGGAATATGAAAATTATCTTGATAAAACTATATTAAACAATATTAAACAAGAAACTCTTTCACAAATTGAAAATTTTTTCAATAAATTTTTATCCAAAAATAATTTAGAATCGAGTAAATTAAAAATAAAAGAAGAATCAGAAGTAGTTAAGAGTTGTTCAAGAGTGGAAGCTTTTGTTTTGAAAAAAAGCATTGAAGATTGGGGTATTGAAGAAATCGATTATCATTTTCATTGTTTCCAACAACATTTTTTATATAACGTTCCAGAGGAAGAACAATTGAAATTTTGTTTTGCAGAAATAAAAGAATATCTCGATAATATTCAAAAATCAGGAGGCACAACAGAAAATGTTCCTTCTCTTAAAGGTAAAGAAAATCTTATGTCTGATGAAGAAATAAAAAAAATAACAAGCCCTGAAAAAAAACGAGAAGCAGAAATTATGCAAAAATATTATTCTTCTTTTAAAGGAATAAACCAACAAGGATTTTGGGAAGGAAAAATTGAAGAATTTGCAAATTTTTATGATACTGCTCTTGCTGGGGAAGAATCTCTTTTTAAAACATATTTTGGAAGTAATAAATATTGTGAAGCAATTAAAGACCCTCAATTAAAAAAAGTTAAACAAAAAACATATCAAGAAATATTTAAAAAAATTTGTAATTTAATTATCAAAAAATATCTAATTATTCCTATTGGAATTTATGATAAATAAATAAAAAACAAAAAAATAGAAAGGGGTTGGTTGGGGCGCGGTGCGGTTTTCTGTTTTTTTGGGGCAGATCGGTTTGTCTTTTTTTAGTCCCAACAAACCAAAGAATATACAAATATGAAATTTAATAAATACTGGAATAAAATTAATTTTAAAAATATTATTTTTGCTTTATTAATTTTTTATTGTTTTACATTTGTTTTAGAAATGTTAAATAAATATATTTTTAATCCCGAATATGATCAAAAAATTTTCCGATTTAAAATTACTTACGAAATTTATAATAAATTGACAACTATTAAATATGACATAGACACGTTTTTAAAACCTATTTCTAGTTTATTATTATTAGGTTATTGGGGAGAAAGGTTTTTAAAAAAAGATTCTAATAAAAATAAAGTTATTTCTTCTAAACAAAAATCTCAATTCAGTTTTAAAGATGTTGCTGGCAACGAAGAAGAGAAAGCAGAAATGAAAGAATTAATTGATTTCTTAAAAAGTCCTCAAAAATATAAAGCAATGGGAGCCGTTATTCCCAAAGGAGTCTTATTAGAAGGTCCACCTGGAACCGGAAAAACTTTATTAGCAAAAGCGCTTGCGGGTGAAGCCGGTGTTCCTTTTTATGCAGTAAGTGGTTCAGAATTTGTGGAAAAATATGTGGGGGTAGGAGCTTCCCGAGTAAGAACATTATTCAAAGAAGCAAAAAACAATTCTCCTTGTGTGTTATTCATTGACGAAATTGATGTTTTAGGAGGGAAAAGGGGTTATTCTTCGGGAGGCAGTCAAGAAAAAGATCAAACCTTAAACCAACTCTTAACCGAAATGGACGGCTTTACTCAATCACAAGGTATTATCATTATCGGAGCTACCAACCGCGTTGATGTGTTAGACCCTGCTTTATTAAGACCTGGAAGATTCGACCGCATCTTTAAAGTGAGCTTACCAGATTTAAAGGCAAGAGAAGCTATTTTAAAAGTTCATGCCCGCAATAAACAAATTGCTCCCGAAGTGGATTTCCACCAATTAGCGAAACAAACTCCAGGAATGAGTGGCGCGCAATTAGGAGCAGTTTTAAATGAAGCTTCTATTTTGACAGTTCGTAATCAAAAAGATATCATAACAATGACTGAATTAGAAGAAGCAATTGATCGTGTCTTAATGGGGCCAGCGAAAAAATCTATTAAATATACCGAAGAAGAACGCAAAATGGTGGCTTACCACGAAGCCGGACATGCGGTAATCGGCTTGAAGCATCCACACGCTTTGCAAGTTCAAAAAATCACTATCATTCCTCGTGGTTCTGCCGGAGGTTATAACTTGATGTTCCCCGAAAAAGAAACCTTCTTTAATTCGGACAAAAGAATGTTAGCTCAAATTACTTCTTATTTAGGGGGCAGAGTTGCCGAAGAGTTAGTTTTTGACGAAGTATCTTCCGGATCTTATGATGACTTTAAGCAAGCCACCAAACTAGCTAAATTAATGGTTACCAAATACGGTATGAGTTCTCTAGGGCCAATTCAAGATTCGGAGTTTTCTGATAAAACCGCGATTGACCTTGAAATCAAAAAAATAATCGACCAATGTTACCAAGTAGCGAAACAAATTATGGCCAAAAATAAACCTTTATTAGACCAAATAGTTGCTTTATTATTAAAACAAGAAACTATTACTAAAGAAGAAATAGATAAATTAGCAACTAAAACCAATTAACTAAACCCCTCCCCTCTTCCTCAGCAAACCAGAATCAACCCTGATTTAATCTGAACTGTTCCGTTTTTTTAGACACTTTTTTATTTCAAAATTACTCTTTAAGACTTAAAATTAAATAGATAATTTCTTATCTTTTCAAACTAACAAAGTAATTTCATTACACTTAAAAAGTGTCTAAAAAAACGGAACAGTTCACAACTACCAATGATTATTTTCATAATTGAAGCATTTCACAATAACCTCTTATAAATAAGAGGTTATTTCTTTTAATAATATTAATCATATATATAATAAAAACAAGTTAATTACTTAACTTGTTTTTATTATATCTTAATTTAATTTTATATAATGTTTTTCTTTGGGTTTAACTTCTTTTTTAGGAACACTTAATTTTAATAAACCTTGTTCCAAAGAACCTTTAATATCTTCTAAAAGAAAATCATCACCTAAATAAAAACTACGTCTTAAAAATCCTTGAAATCTTTCTTTACGTATAAAATTAGCTTCTTTAATTTGATTTTTTTCAGAATTTTTAGCCTCAACTACTAAATAGCCTTCTTCCAAAGCAACTTTAACATCTTCTTTTTTAAAACCTGGTAATTCAATAGTAATAAGGTATTGATTATCTTGTTCTTGAATATCAGTTTTCATAATATTGTTGTTGTTAGTTAAAGAATTTGTTTTAAAATCTTCAAATAAATTTTCTAATAAATCTTGATTTTGATTAATTAAACTAAATAGCATTTTTATCACTCCTTTTTTCTTCTTTCTAACTTAAAAAATAAAAAAACGATTTTCTATAATTTGTTCATTTGAACTTAAAGCGATTTTAGATGAAAATATAAATCTTTACTGTCTTTTTTGATAATCTCTTATGTTTATTTTATTTTTTATAATATGTATAAAACATTTAATCCTTTAAGCTCAATTTTATTTTAACAAAAATTTTTGGCACTGTCAATACATTATTGCTATTTTTTTTACAAACTAATAAATAAATTTTAGGGTAAAATAATAATGAAGGGTGTTTTACATTTTAAATAAATCCCAAAAGAAAAAAAATACTTTTATTTATATTTTATTTAACATAGCTCATAATTAGAAAAAAGTTTTATGAAAAGAATTAATTTTTATCGTAAATTTATCTTATTTTTTAACATATCTATTCTCTTTTGGCTAAGTTTTATTCAATTACAAAATTACTCTTATACTAGTCAATTTATGAATAATTCCTTATATTTTGATAAACTACATGAAAATAACCAAACTAAAACTATTAAACAAACTATTAAAGCTTTGGAACAAGAAAAAGACATTTTAAAAGAAAACATTAAAAAAGATATTAAGGAAGAACAAATTAAAAATACTAATCAAATACAAACCAACAAAGACCAAATTTGGCAAATACATACAAATGATAAAACTGCTTTGGGAATTATTTTTTATAGTTTCAAAATAACAAACAATAATGACAATGAAAATGAAAAAACACCATCAATTAACAATTCAGAACAAAAAATATATTTTGCTCTTACTCCTAAAAATATCATACAACCAAACAACATTATAAAATTATCAAATCCCCAAGGAGAAGAAAGGGGTACTATTCAAAATCAAGTATTAATTCAATATAATATTTTTACTCCCTTATTAAAAGATTTTGATATTATCACTTTTAAATCTCATAAACAATATATAATTACTCCTTTACAAAGACAAAACAAATATCACCAAGGACAACCAATTCATTCTTTTTCTACAACTATACCACAAGCAATTGCCTTTCAACAAAGTCATATAAGTGAAGATATTGAAGTTAACAATGAATTAGATGAAATATTTATTGCTATTTCTAGTCGTTGTAATTCCAACAATAAACAAACTATGTTTTGGACTGAAAAAGGCAATTTAATTGGTTTTTTAATAACTCCTGAAATAAAAAAAGAAAAAGGAATTAAATATATTAAAGCGATTCCTTCCATAAATTTTAATAAACTTATAATAAATGACGAACCTCCAATAATAAAACTTATCAATGCGATTATCAACCCCAATAATATAAATAATATAGTAGATAAAGATACAGAAACAAAGACAAAGACAAAGGAAAAAGAACCGCCCAACAACCAAATACTAAAAGACATCAATTTAATTACTTTATTTATCAATACTGGTTATAGTCTAAGAACAGGAATAATTGTTTACAAAGAACAAATAAATAAACACACCATATATTATGCACTAACTAATCGTCATGTAATTGAAAGTTTTTATCATACATCAAATCACCAAAAACAAATAACAATCAAAAACAATCAAGGATTAAACAAGCAAGCAAAACTATATGCTTTTATTAATAACAATCGTGAATACGACGATATAGCTATCATAACTTTTACTATTCCTAACTCCGATACTACTAAAAAATTAGATGAAGTTCTTGCCAAATACATTAATTTTGATAAAGATATACAAATACCTATCCATCAAGGAGAACAAGTTTGGGTATTAGGTTGCCAAAAAGGCTTACAAACTAACCAATTCCAAAAACCAACAAAACTAAAATGGGAACAATGGTATTTTAACCTAATGCCTCACCAAAGACCTCAATTTAGACAAAATTTATTTAAAACAGGAGTTATTTCTTTTCTCAATGAAAAAGAAATTAACTCTGATATGACCCTAGATTCAGGCAATAGCGGAGGACCTCTTTTTAATGCTGAAGGAAAATTAATAGGCATAAATAGGAGTTATCATAAAATTTTGCGCATTTCTCAATCAATTAACATTAACTACATCAAACAACAATTCTATACTTTACTCAAATCCAAAAAAGAAAACATAGCAAATAACAAACCAAATAATATTGCATTCCAAACGACTAACATTAATACAAATCATATTGCAAACGAACTTAACATCTTACAAAATGAAAAACTAAACGAACAAAAGCCCCACATCCAAACCAACATCTTTTTAGAAGACCTCCATACTTATATAAAAGAACAGCCCGAACAAAAAATAATTTTTCAAAATAAAGACAACCAAGAAACTCTACTTACAATAAATTGTCATGGTTTAGAAACAATACAATTATTTAATTTTGATACTCACAAATACAAGCAATTAGAAATTAGTTTAGCAAATACTAATCAATTTAGTATCTCTTTACAAATTCAAATTTTTGATTATAACAATAAAAAAAGTTATGAAGAAACAATTCAAATCCCTAAAATTGACATAGATAAAATGTTTTTATCATTTACTAAACAAACTTTTTCTTATAACAACATTTTAGAAACCCAAAAAAAGATTTTAGAAACTAATATCAAATTGGCAAAAACCACCTTCCAAAGCCCCACAAAACCAAATACTTTTTATAATCTTTTTGATAACAAAGAACAAATAATTAAAGAAGATATGTTAAAAACTATAGTTTTATGCCAAGATTATTACAATTCCCAAAATATCAACTTAGGAGTTATTATTGACAAAAAAACTGTAAATAATTCCGATAATACTTTTATATATACTGTCATTTTACAAAAAAATAGAACAAACCTAGACACTTCTTATCTCTTAGATGCTTTCCAAAATATTTGTAATGAAAACGTTAAAATAACTATCCAAACACCTTTTGGCTTACAAGATGAAAAAGGAAAATACAAAACCATAGCCACCCATAATAATCCTTTTAGCTACATAACTTTTGAATCTAGAACAAATTATCCTGTTTGTACCTTTGTTCCTGATAAAAAACTTTTATTAGGAGAAAAAATATATTTAATTAGTAATCATAATAACATCTCTGATAAATCCTTAGCGCCTCATATTTTTCAAAGCCATTTAGCATTACTAGATAACCCAAACAGCCAAGTAATTACAATAGATAGTACTTTTTTAGAAAATTATTTTAACTTAGAAGAAAGCCTTTATTATAATAATTGGTTTGCCTTTGATTCTCAAGGAAATCTAATTAATATTTGCTCTCAACAAGATATTTATCATCTACACAAAAGTCAATTTCCTTTTATTACATTTCCCAAAAATAATATTTTTCCAAATAAAATACTAAACATTACTAATGCCAAAATAGCAATATTTTTAATATGGACTTTTATTTGCATTATAGTTTTTGTAATAATAGATATCAAAAGTTTTAAAGATAAATACAGTATTGTATATAAATTACAATATTTTTTGTCTTTTTAGAACTAAATAAACAAAAAAAGAGACTTAAAAAGTCTCTTTTTATCTTAATATCTTGTTTTTAGTATATTGATTTATTTTCCCACACTTCAACTTAACTTAAATTAGCATCTTTCAATAAAGTTTTAGTATATTGATGTTGAGGAAAGACAAAAATATCTTTAACATTTGCTATTTCTACTACATTACCATGATACATTACAGCACATCTACCACAAAAATACTTAACTATGGATAAATCATGAGAAATAAAGACAATAGTAAGTTTAATTTTTCTTTCAATTCATTTAAAAGATTAAGAATTTGTGCCTGGATGGAAACATCCAAAGCAGAAACAGGTTGAACTGTTCCGTTTTTTTAGACACTTTTTTATTTCAAAATTACTCTTTAAGACTTAA
>NZ_JAGVSK010000019.1:0-2951 GCF_018283495.1 'Santalum album' aster yellows phytoplasma | reverse complement strand
TGGAGTTGTTGTTAGTTGTGGTTGAAATTAAGGTCTAAAAGCTAAAATTAAAGCTATTGCAACTAAAGAAAAAGCAATTAAAGTAATAGCAGTTTCGATTTTAAATGATTTATTCAAAAAATTTAAATTGAGATCTTTTTCTTGATTATCCATAAGATAATTTCTCACTTTCGTTTTATTTTGTTATTTTTAAAAGTTAGTTGGTTGTTAATAAATCAAACAATTATATTGTTATATCAAATTTATAAATCACTATTTTTATAACTTGCCTAAAACTTTATAAATGAATTAGTTTTTATTTTAATGAATTGATTATCACAAACAAAACTTTTTTAACAATTAATAATTATTTGATTATCTCTATTATATCTCTTTCAAAAAAAATAAAACAAATTTAAATAAAACAAATAACAAACTAAATAATTCTATCAATAATCTCATAATTTTACTTATAAGTCATAAAAAACTAAATTTTTGCTCCCTTAACTTCTTTGTTTTATAAGAGAAAAATTAAAATATGTTATAATTAAAATAGGTTTTTATTTACCTTAAATAAAAAATCTTTCCTAATCATACCAAATTACGAAAAAAAATATTCCATTCCTTATTATTATCTAATTATATTAAAGAAATTTTTTCGAAGAAAGGCAACCAAAATGAACAAAGATAAAGTTATTCAATTTATTGACGGACAATTATTTAAAAACATGATTGCTAACGGAGCTATCAATTTACAAAACAACTACCAAACCATTGATAATTTAAATGTTTTTCCCGTACCAGATAGAGATACAGGAACTAATATGAAAATTACTATGATGTCAGGCGTTAAAGAAATTAGTAATTTAGAAACTCGTTCCATAGTAGAAGTATCCCAAGTTTTATCAAAAGCATTATTAATGGGTGCCAAAGGCAATTCAGGAGTTATTTTATCCCAATTTTTTGCAGGAATGGCACAAACTTACCAAAAACTCAATAAAGAAACTATCAATATTAATGATTTTATCCATTCACTTGAAGGAGGCTACCAAAAAGCTTACCAAGCTATTATAGAACCTCAAGAAGGCACTATTTTAACTGTTTTTCGTGAAGCTGTTAAACAAACTCTCAAAGCTAAATCCCAATTTAGTACTATTGAAGATGTTTTATCCAATTTCTTACAAAACGCCCAAAAAACTCTTTCCCAAACAACTGAATTATTAGAAGTCTTAAAACAAGCAGGAGTAGTTGATAGTGGAGGGGCTGGCTTTGTTGAAATCCTTAAAGGAATGTTATTATTTTTACAAGACAAAAAACTACTTCAAGTAAACCAAACCACCAAAACACACACAAATCCTGATAAAATACAAACGTTGGGACAAGTTAATATTAAATATACTTATTGCACTGAATACATTTTTCAAATCAAAGCATCCCAAGAAAAAAACCTTGATATGAAACAACTTAAACAAGCTTTATTACAAATAGGAGATTCTTTAGTTTTAGTTAAAGACCAAGAAATTCTAAAAATACATATCCATACCAACAAACCAGGACAAGTTTTAGAAAAACTCTTAACTTATGGCACATTAAAGGTAAGCAAAATTGACAACATGAAAGAACAACATCAATCAATTTTAGATCAAAAACACGACACATTTACAATACAACAAGAACCTACCCCAGACCCAAAGTCACCTTCAAACTTACCTAACTCAAATAAAGATCAAAAATATTTTTTTGTTGCATTTGTAAATGATACCAAAAGCCAAAAAGTCTTTGCTGACCTTAAAGTAAATCACATTATAAAACAATCTACTTTTAACCCTACTACTTTTGAAAAACTTCTACAAACAAATACTTCCCAAAACATCATTATCCTACCTAATGACACATCTCTTTTAGAAAAGCTTACAACCCAACTAAAACAATTACAAGGAACCAATCAAGAAATTGTCCTTTTACAAACTAAAAACATCGCTCAAGGATACAGTGCTCTTTTAGCTTTTGATAAATCATTGGATTTAGTACAAAACAAAACTATCATGGAAAAAACTATCAAAAACATCCAAACAGGAAAAATTATCTATGCTGATAAAAAAGATGCTAAAAACATATCCAATCAAACTCTTTTAGAAAAAGAATATTTATCTGTTTGGGAAGAAAAAATAATAGCTACTAATAAAGATAAATATCAAGCATTAAAAACATTACTCCAAAAAATGATTAAACCTCATCAAACCTTTTTAACTGTTTTTTATAATCCTTCATGTACTGATGAAAAAGAATTAGAAAAACTAGAAAATTTCTTAGAAACTAATTACGACCACATTGAATTAGAAACCTTAGAAAGCCAAAATAACAACATTCCTTACATTGTTTCATTAGAATAACAAAAGTGATCTATAAGATCATTTTTAAGCGGATATGACGGAACGGTAGACGTGCATGCTTGAGGGGCATGTAAGAAATATCTTGTGTGAGTTCAAATCTCACTATCCGCACCATTAATTTATTTATTTTAATTAAAATCATTATATTATATTAAAAACCCCCTTTTTATTAAGGGGGTTTTCTTATTAGATTTCATGTTATTAAGAAATATAAAAACAATAATAAAAGATACAATAATTACAGTAATATAGATAAAATGTTTGTTTATTTTTTTCATTTTAAAATCAACTTTCTTATGTATTTAAAATATTTAATATCATTTTATTATTGTTATCTAAAATTACATAACTTGCCTATATTATACATAATTTTAATAAAAAACAATTGCAAAGATATTTTATTATATTTATATTTTATGCTGAAATTATTCCCACAATAAAACAAAAAGCAAGCTTTAATTAAAGCTTGCTTTTGTGATATCTATAATATGTTATATTAATTTATTGGTTTTCCATGTCTTTACGTTGGTTTGTAAGCTTTTCTAAAAGAGATGTGTCATTAGGTAGGATAATGATGTT
>NZ_JAGVSK010000018.1:0-3293 GCF_018283495.1 'Santalum album' aster yellows phytoplasma | reverse complement strand
TTTTGTTAATAAATAATTTAATTTTTTTCTATTTTCTAGTTTATTAAGTTCTTTAATTATTTTTCGAATATTTTTTAATTTTTTTATACAATTTTCGCCTTTTTCTAATATAATTTTTTTATTAAAAATTATATTAATTATTTTTGTATAAGTTTTAAAATACAAATAATAAAACCCCCAAAAACAAATAACAATCAAAAACAACACAAATGAACTTTTTAAATCTTGCAATAATGCATACATATTTATCATTAAAAAATCCCCCATTAAATAAAATAACAACTTAACACCATTATACCTTAAATATTAATAAATAATTATTCTTTTAATAACCCCTCAAAAACAAATAACTAAATTTAAAATATAAAAAAAAGAAAGGAAACTTAAAATGAAAATTAAAAAAACATTGAACATTTTTAAGTGTAATGAAATTATTTGTTAATTTGAAAAAGATATAAAATTATCTATTTAATTTTAAGTCTTAAAGAGTAATTTTGAAATTAAAATATGTCTAAAAACGGAACACCTCATACATAACTATAATAGTGTGAGTAGTTATTGGTTATATTCATTTCCATACTAAACCTTTTTGGGCTACTCAAAATTTACAAATTTCAAAATCTAAAGATGATTCTTTTAATGTTTTGTATTTCTATTTTTATTTAAAACAAAAAACGAAATTCAGAAATTTAAACAAGGGCACATTCCCAATTTCACCCAAAGGCAAATGGCTTAATTTAGACCACCGTAAACTTTTAAAAACAAAAGAAATCGTTTAAAAAACGAAGTAAAATTCTTAAAATTATTAAGAAGGTAAAAGAAATATGTGGTTATTTTCAATAGTTACAACCAATTAGCAATTTTATTCTAAATTATACCGAAAAGGATTTAGCACTACCGTAATACTTGAACGAAGAATGGATGGAATCAAACAACAAAATTTTCACTATTCTTATTGTTTCTGGGTTTCAAACCTATTTTTTAAATTAATTACAAACACTTTAATTTTCATCAAAGATATAATTTTATTATCTTTTTCCCCAACAAAAAACTACAAAACTTAGAAATCAAAATGCCAGACAAGAATAATGAGCAAAAATTATTACAAAAATAGATAAAATCAATGAAATAAGAAAAACTCCAATCCCAAATAGAAGGACAAAAAGTCAAAGTTGCTAGTGGAAAGAGAAAAAAAGAAGAAAAAACAGCTTAAATCTCATCAATCACATCTGTGAAGGAGGATGAAAATGAATGATCTAAATTTCACCATCGGAATTATTATTTTAACTTACAAGCCTTTTAATTAATACCTTTAAACCCCAGACTCTTTTTACTAAGGGTCTTTTTATTTGTCATTAAATAAATATAGCATAACAAAACAATAAAATAAATAATCAATCCCTAAACTCAAAACATCACCAAAACAATAATATTATATTTCCAAAAAATAAAAATTCAAATAATGAGCCTAAAGATAAAAATAATTTAGAAAGTGATAATAAAATCAATGCAAATTAATAATTTAAACCAAAGAACTTATAAGTGGTATAATCATCGTAAAAAATACATTAATGCCTCAGAAATAGGAAGCATCACAGGAAATGATAAATTTAGAAGTTTAGAACAACTAGTTCATGACAAAATATTTGGAGCACCTTTTACTAGTAACAAATATACCGAACACGGCAATAAAACCGAACCAATTGCCCGCACCTTCTTTGAAAAAATAACTAATTTAAAATTCCCCGATACCATCTTTACTGATGATACATTAGATATGTTTTCTGCTAGTTTAGATGGTTATAACCAACAAACTAATACTTTATTAGAAATCAAATGTCCTTTTGTGGAAAATAATAAAGTTTCTGCAACTTGGAATCCATTTTTTTCAAAGAAACAAGTTCCTTCTAACTATTGGACTCAAGTGCAATGTCAACTTTATTGTTCTCAAGCTAAATTTGCTTATTTTCTAGTTTATTTTAATGACACCAATTACCATGTTGTAAAGATTTATAAAGATAATGAATTTGTGAAAAAAATGATTTCAGATGGCAAAAAATATTTAGAATTATTAAACAAATCAAAACAAGAATTATCCCAAACAACTTATTTAAAAAAATTAATAAAATTTAACCAATAAAAAATAAAAGAAAGAGGAAATTTAATTTAAAATGATAAAAAACAATTTTAATATTTCAGACATAGCCAATTATTTAATAAAAAAATCAAAAACACCACTTACATATTTAGAAATACACGCTTCATTGGCTTTTATTTTAATGCAATTTTACAACTCCCGAACCAATTTTTTTCTAAATTTTTTTGTCGAAAAAGTTTTTCTTCAATAAAAATAAATACCAAATACAAAGGGCTTTTATTTGAAGATTTGTTAATAGAAAACGCATTAAAAAAAATTAATAAAGAAAATAATCCATTTTTCTCAAACGTAAAAACAAACTTTTTACAACAAAAACAATATTCAGATATTTTAGATTTGTTAGATGAAAATATATTAGATTTTCAAAACAAAATCATTAAAAAACATTTATTAAATACTTATTTAATGTATTTTTGGTATCCTCTTAAAATTTTAAATGTAAATGATTTTTCAACCTTTTTCCCTGATTTGCTATTTAATAATTGGAATTTTGTTTTTCATACGTTTTTTTTAAATGAAAAAATAAACTCGCAAAATATTCTTTATAAATCTAATCAATTAATAATTAAATTATAAAAAAAACTATATGTTGAAAAATAATGTATTTAGATATATATGTGTGACTAATGAAAGCTGTAATAAAAGAAATAATTTTTTTTAAAATAGATTTTTTCAAAAATAAAAATAATTGCTTTTTTAAGATTTTAAATTTAATTTCAATTAAAGAAAAAATAAATTTTACTTTATTTTGTTTTTTTAATAATCTTAATTCTATTTTTTTTATTTCTTGATGATGAAAATTTATTTTGGAAATATAACCATTTTCTAAAATTTCAATATAAAAAAATGAATATTCAATAAATTTGATGTGTGGTAGAATTTTTCTTTTAAATTCTTTTCTATTTAAATAAAAATAATAAAAATAATTAATTTGGTTTTTAATAAAAGTTAAATGACCGTTTAATGTTTTTGAAAAGTTATTTTTTGGTCGAAATGCTATTATTTTTTTAGATTTATTTTCCAATTCAACATAAGGTAAATTGTTTCCAAACAAAAGTTCTTGAATTTTTTTACTGATTTCTTCAAAAGAAATAAAATATTTTTCTTTTGAAAACTCAAAAGAATTATTAATGCT
>NZ_JAGVSK010000017.1:0-4514 GCF_018283495.1 'Santalum album' aster yellows phytoplasma | reverse complement strand
AACTATTTACCGACATTACTTATTTTCCTACTTCTCAAGGATTTATATATTTTGCTTGTGTTATTGATTCTTTTAATAATCAAATTATTGCCTCCCACACTTCAAACCGACAAAATAAAGAATTAATTTTAAACACAATCAAAAAAATTCCTACTTTAAAAACCCCTTGTATTATTCATTCTGACCAAGGTAAAGTTTATCAATCTCTAAAAGTACAAAAAGTTTTAACTAAAAAAGGGTTTTTAATTAGTATGTCTCGTAAAGCAACCCCACGTGATAACGCTGTCATTGAAAATCTTTTTGGCCAGATGAAAAGTATTTTATCCAACCAACATCCCTTTTTATTCCAAAAAACACCAAGTAAAATCAAAAAAATTATCAACCAATTCCCTTCTTTTTGGAATAATAAATGGTTATTAACTAAATTAAACAATTTATCTCCTTTGCAATACTTTCAAACTTTTAGATAAATATTTAATTATGGATATATAAACTTATAACCTTTGAAAAAAGGTTGTTTTGTCATGCATTTTTTTCTACAAAAAACAATAAATTCCGCATTATTGTAAAAAAATTTAACTCATGTCGTTTTTAATGGTGAGTTTTTCATTTTTTCGGCTCATATATAGTGGTGTAGATATACATTTAAAATATCTTTTCAAATTATCAAATACCTCGATTACACTTAAAAATGTCTGGTCGCTCTTTCATTGGTTCTGCTAGTTTCAAAAGATTTTTGAATATTTTAATCCCCACATTCATATATAGGTCGAAAATGAACCCACATAAACGACATGAGTTAACGCATTATTACCGGTCGTGGACTTATTGCCTCAGAAAAATGATGACAAAAACAACCTTTTTCAAAGGTTATGTTTCATATATCCATAATTAGTCATTTATCTAAAAGTTTGAAAGTATTGCAAAGGAGATAAATTGTTTAATTTAGTTAATAATCATTTATTATTCCAAAAAGAAGGAATTGGTTGATAATTTTTTGATTTTATTTCTGGTGTTTTTTGGAATAAAAGGGATGTTAAGCTGGATAAAATACTTTTCATCTGGCCAAAGATTTTCAATGACAGCGTTATCACGTAAGTTGCTTTACGAGACATACTAATTAAAAACCCTTTTAGTTAAAACTTTTTGTACTTTGTAGAGATTGATAAACTTTACCTTGGTCAGAATGAATAATACAAGGGGTTTTTAAAGTAGGAATTTTTTTGATTGTAATAAATAATTTTATTTTGTCGGTTTGAAGTGTGGAGGCAATAATCATTAAAGAATCAATAACACAAGCAAAATATATAAACTTGAGAAGTAGGAAAATAAGTAATGTCGGTAAATAGTTTTTGCATACAGAGGTAGTAAAGTTTTGATTAATTAAATTTGGGACTACTTGGAGGTTAGATTTTAAATTTTATAATAATATTTATTTTTTTAGCCTTAACTTACAACAAATATTATTTTCTTTCATGATAAGATAAACTTTTTCTAGTAATAAATTCGTTAAAAATTTCTTGGTATAAATCAGTAATTTTACGATGACCGTAAAAATATTCATTTTGTAAACATAAAGTTTGAATACGTTGTTGTTGCAAAAATATTTTGTTTCTTTAAATTTTAACTTTTTTCAATTTTTTTAGCTAATAATAATAAGTACTTGATTAATACGAATTACTTTCAAAATGGTAAGATTTAAGTCATTTTCAAATTTTTAATTAAATTAAAAACTATTTTTTTATTAATAGTTTGAATGTGAGAAACCATATTTGTACAATTTTATTTTTTTCTTTAATTTTTGCATTATTAACACCAATTATCTTAATATTTTTTATTAATTCCAAAAATAATTATAACTAAAATGCATTAAAACTTAATTTTAAAATATATTTATTAAATTATCAAGTCTAAAAAGTACTCAACAACGAGCGAAGTGAACTAGGCGGCCAGCCGAAGTACATCTAAATTAACCCCACCCTCCTCCTATAAAGTCCCCTTTAGGGGAGTTTAGGTTTTTTAATTTGACCGTTAAGTGAATTTGACGGGCACATGTTTAGATAATATATTTTTACATTTAAACATTATATGTCATGATATAATATAATATTTATAATTAAATATAAAACCTATCAAGGGTTTTTATATTTAATTATTATTATTAATATTATTATATTTATTGATATTATATTGGCTATTAATGATATATGTTTCTAATAAGATTAAACCCGAATTAAGTATTATTTATCACAACCCAATTCAAAACAGCCTTGAGGGCTTTTTGAATTGGGGTTTAGTTTTTACCCACGGGTTTAATTTTATTAGAAACATACCATTATATATAGTTAGGGCAAAAAAACGAAAAGTTGCATATAAACGACATGGATTAAATCTTTACGTAATAATGCGGAGTTCATTTCCTTTGGGGTTTGACGTAATTACGTAGTTTTTTGAAAATTAAGAGAAAAAGTTGCAAAAAATCGCACCAAAATATCTCTAAAAATAAAAAGACTCCCAAATGAGGGGCTAAAATAAAGTTTTAAAAAACGATCCGTTTAATTTTAAGGGTAAATCTCAAAATTTAGAGTGAGGTTTATGCGGCTTTGAGGGTCAACTTGAGGCTAAATTAAATTTAACGGGGTCAAAATGCAACTAGTATTACCCTAGGTTTGACGAATGCAGCGAAAGGGGCAAAATAACCTCTTTAAATGGCATTCTAGATTTAGTGCTGAATGTTTTCCATCCTCTCAGCTGAGGTGATCAAGTTTAGTAGTAAATTATTTTCTTTATTTTTCACGAAGTATACCAAGAATTACCCTTAGTGAAAGGGGAGTATTTTTATAAAATATTTAAATATTATAACAGCTCTATAAAATATACAAAAGAGCATATATGAAAATTAAAAAAAGAAGAAAAAAGGAACTTAATGAATTTTAAATAAACATGAAAACATAATATTAGAAGATGAAAATCAAAGATCAAACAAAGAACTTATAAAAATATTTAACGATATTATATAATGTTCAGAAAATGGAAGAAAATAATTTACTACCCCAAACTTGATCACCTCAGCTGAGAGGATGGAAACATTCCAGCACTAAATCTAGAATGCCATTTAAGGGGGTTATTTTGCTCTTTCGCTGCGACTAAATCAAACCTAGGTAATACTAGTTGCATTTGACCCCGTTAACCAGAATTTAGCCTCAAAGCTTTAATCTCTCAAAACCCGCATAAACACCACTCTAAATTTTGGAGATTTACATTCAAAATTAAACGGATCGTTTTTTAAAACTTTATTTTTTAGCCCCTCATTTGAGGGTCTTTTTATTTTTTAGAGATATTTTTGGTGCGATTTTTTTGCAACTTTTTTCTCTTAATTTTCAAAAAACTACGTAATTACGTCAAACCCCAAAATGAACTCCGCATTATTACGTAAAAAAATTTAATCCCATGTCGTTTTATATGCAACTTTTTCGTTTTTTTGCCCTAACTATATAATGGTATGTTTCTAATAAGATTAAACCCGTGGGTAAAACTAAACCCCAATTCAAAAAGCCCTCCAAGGCTGTTTTGAATTGGGTTGTGATAAATAATACTTAATTCGGGTTTAATCTTATTAGAAACATATATCATTAATATTATTATATTTAATATTAAATATAATAATATTAATAATAATAATTAAATATAAAAACCCTTGATAGGTTTTTATATTTAATTATAAATAATAAATTTATTATATTATATCATGACATATAATGTTTAAATGTGAAATATATTATCTAAACATGTGCCCGTCAAATTAAAAAATTTAACGGTCAAATTAAAAAACCCCTAAATCCCCTAAAGGGGACTTTATAGGAGGAGGGTAAGAGTTAATTTAGATGTACTTCGGCTGGCCGCCTAGTTCGCTACGCTCGTTGTTGAGTACTTTTAGACTTGATAATTTAATAAATATATTTTAAAATTAAGTTTTAATGCATTTTTTAGTTATAATTATTTTTGGAATTAATAAAAAATATTAAGATAATTGGTGTTAATAATGCAAAAATTAAAGAAAAAAATAAAATTATTACAAAATATGGTTTCTCACATTCAAACTATTAATAAAAAAATAGTTTTTAATTTAATTAAAAAATTTGAAAATGACTTAAATCTTACTACCATTTTGAAAGTAATTCGTATTAATCGAAGTACTTATTATTATTGGCTAAAAATTGAAAAAAAGTTAAAATTTAAAGAAACAAAATATTTTTTGCAACAACAACGTATTCAAACTTTATGTTTACAAAATGAATATTTTTACGGTCATCGTAAAATTACTGATTTATACCAAGAAATTTTTAACGAATTTATTACTAAGAAAAAAGTTTATCTTATCATGAAAGAAAATAATATTTGTTGTAAGTTAAGGCCTAAAAAAAATAAATATTATTATAAAAATTTAAAATCTAACCTCCAAGTAGTCCCAAATTTAATTAATCAAAACTTTACTACCTCCCAACCCATGCAAA
>NZ_JAGVSK010000016.1:0-4976 GCF_018283495.1 'Santalum album' aster yellows phytoplasma | reverse complement strand
CTTGAACCCCCGACATTCTGCTTGTAAGGCAGACGCTCTCCCAACTGAGCTAATCCTCTTTTTTATTCTTTTTTATAAAGCAAACCTTGGCACTCCCTATCTTCGCTCAATAAAGAACTATTGTCAGTACTAAGGACTTAACTGCTGTGTTCGGGATGGGAACAGGTGTTGCCCCTTAGTTTTATGCACCAAGGATCTTTCAAAACTAGATAAACGTTGGTATTTAAAAAATCAAAGTCAATGGGTCTATTAGTACTAGTCAGCTGAAAAGATCACTCTTCTTACACCTCTAGCCTATCAACCTGATAGTCTTTCAGGGACCTCATAGGGAAATCTCATCTTAAGGGAGGCTTCACACTTAGATGCTTTCAGTGTTTATCCCTTCTATACATAGCTACTCAGCTGTGGCTCTGGCGAACCAACTGAAACACCAGCGGTATATCCATCCCGGTCTTCTCATACTAGGGACAGTTCCTTTCAAATTTCCAACGCCCACGACGGATAGAGACCGAACTGTCTCACGACGTTCTGAACCCAGCTCGCGTTCCGCTTTAATGGGCGAACAGCCCAACCCTTGGAACCTTCTCCAGCTCCAGGATGCGATGAGCCGACATCGAGGTGCCAAGCCGCTTCGTCGCTGTGAACGCTTGGAAGCGATAAGCCTGTTATCCCCAGGGTAGCTTTTATCCGTTGAGTCACGGCCCTTCCATTCGGTACCGTAAGATCACTAAGTCCGACTTTCGTCCCTGCTCGACTTGTAAGTCTTGCAGTCAAGCTCCCTTGTGCCTTTATGCTCTACAAATGATTTCCAACCATTTTGAGGGAACCTTCGAACGCCTCCGTTACTCTTTAGGAGGCGACCGCCCCAGTCAAACTGCCCACCAAACACTGTCCCTCACATTACACATGTGCAGGTTAGAAACTAAAAATAACAAGGGTGGTATCCCAAGGATAACTCCAGAAAAACTAGCGTTTTTCTCTCACAGTTTCCCACCTATCCTGTACATCTTATTTCCAATTTCAATATTAAGTTGCAGTAAAGCTCCATGGGGTCTTTTCGTCCTGTCGCGGGTAACCGGCATTTTCACCGGTAATTTGATTTCACCGAGGCTCTTGTTGAGACAGCGCCCAAATCGTTATGCCTTTCGTGCGGGTCGGAACTTACCCGACAAGGAATTTCGCTACCTTAGGACCGTTATAGTTACGGCCGCCGTTTACTGGGACTTCAATTCAATGCTTCGTTGCCTGACATCTCCTTTTAATCTTCCAGCACCGGGCAGGCATCAGCCCCTATACATCACCTTGCGGTTTAGCAGAGACCTATGTTTTTGATAAACAGTCGCTTGGGCCTATTCTCTGCGGCTTTTAGTTTTAATAAAAGCTCTCCTTATCCCTAAGTTACGGAGTAATTTTGCCGAGTTCCTTAACAAGAGTTTGCTCGCGCGTCTTAGTATACTCTACCTACCCACCTGTGTCGGTTTGCGGTACGGGTAGTTAATCAATTAGCCCTAGAAGCTTTTCTTGAAAGTATGACATCAATCACTTTACTTTCAAACCTTGTCTTTAAATGAGAAAACGGATTTGCCTGTTTTCTCAGACTTAGTTTTTATACCCCAATCCAATAAGGGGCGTGTTTAGCCTGCTTTGTCCCTCCGTCAGTTGATTAACTAGTGCAGGAATCTCAGCCTGCTTGCCATCGATTACGGATTTCTCCCTCACCTTAGGACCCGACTAACCCAGGGAGGACGAACCTGGCCCTGGAAACCTTGGGTTTTTGACGGATAGGATTCTCACCTATCTTTTCGTTACTTACACCGGCATTCTCACTTCTGACCTCTCCACCACTGCTTCCGCTATGGCTTCACTGATGTCAGAACGCTTCCCCTACCATTCAAATAACTTCTTAGTTATTTGAATCCGTAGCTTCGGTATGATGTTTTAGCCCCGGTACATTTTCGGCGCAGAGTCATTCGACTAGTGAGCTATTACGCACTCTTTAAAGGATGGCTGCTTCTAAGCCAACCTCCTAGTTGTTTAAACGTCTTCACTTCCTTTGCCACTTAACATCAATTTTGGGACCTTAGCTGACGGTCTGGGCTCTTTCCCTTTTGACCATGGACCTTATCACCCACAGTCTGACTGCTGATTTTATTTGGTAACATTCGGAGTTTGATTGAGTTCGGTACCCCGAGGTGGAGCCCTTACTCATTCAGTGCTCTACCTTCACCAAATTACTAAATCAACGCTAGCCCTAAAGCTATTTCGGGGAGAACCAGCTATCTCTGAGTTCGATTGGAATTTCACCCCTAGCCACAAGTCATCCAAACACTTTTCAACGTGTCCTGGTTCGGTCCTCCATTTAGTTTTACCTAAACTTCAACCTGCTCATGGCTAGATCACTTCAGTTTCGGGTCTATGACATGCAACTAAACGCCCTATTAAGACTCGCTTTCGCTACGGCTCCGTTCCTTAAAACTTAACCTTGCTCCATATCATAACTCGCCGGTTCATTCTGCAAAAGGCAAGCCATCACACATTAACGTGCTTTGACTAATTGTAGGCACACAGTTTCAGGATCTATTTCACTCCCCTTTCGGGGTTCTTTTCACCTTTCCCTCACGGTACTAGTTCACTATCGGTCACTAAGAAATATTTAGCCTTAGGAGATGGTCCTCCCATCTTCCGACAAGATTTCTCGTGTCTCGCCGTACTTATTGATACCCTAGATTTTAACTTACGTTTACGGGACTGTCACCTTCTTTGGTGCTTCTTTCCAAAAGCTTCTACTTCGTTAAAATTTTGTAACTAGAAATGGTATCAGGCTGTTCCGGGTTCGCTCGTCACTACTACCAGAATCGTTATTACTTTCTTTTCCTGCGGTTACTTAGATATTTCAGTTCGCCGCGTTTCCTTTCTTCTAACAAGATAAATCGTATTAGAAGAATATTACATCTTCAATGTAATGGGTTTTCCCATTCGGAGACCCACGGATCTTCACTTATTTACAGCTTCCCGTGGCGTTTCGCCGTTAATTGCGTCCTTCATCGGCTCTTAGTGCCAAGGCATCCACTGTGCGCCCTTAGTTCCTTTGATTTTTTAACCTTCGTTTATCTACTTTTCAAAGAGCTTTTTTAAGATTTTGCCTATTTGTGGTTATGGTGGGCCTAAATGGACTTGAACCACCGACCTCACGCTTATCAGGCGTGTGCTCTAACCAACTGAGCTATAGGCCCTTAATCTTAAAAAGATTAAAATGTTGCAAATACAATTTGCAAGCAAGTTACAATGAAAAACTTTCTTAAGTCTCTCAAAACTGAAGATGATAATTGTTTCCTTAGAAAGGAGGTGATCCATCCCCACCTTCCGGTAGGGATACCTTGTTACGACTTAACCCCAATCATCGACCCTACCTTAGACGGTTCCCTCTTCTTGCGAAGTTAGGCCACCGGCTTTGGGTATTGCCAACTTTCGTGGTTTGACGGGCGGTGTGTACAAACCCCGAGAACGTATTCACCGCGACATGCTGATTCGCGATTACTAGCGATTCCAACTTCATGAAGTCGAGTTGCAGACTTCAATCCGAACTGAGACTGTTTTTTTGAGATTCGCCAAAAACTTGCGCTTCAGCTACCCTTTGTAACAGCCATTGTATCACGTTTGTAGCCCAGGTCATAAGGGGCATGATGATTTGACGTCATCCCCACCTTCCTCCAATTTATCACTGGCAGTCTTGCTAAAGTCCCCACCATTACGTGCTGGTAACTAACAATAAGGGTTGCGCTCGTTGCGGGACTTAACCCAACATCTCACGACACGAGCTGACGACAACCATGCACCACCTGTGCAACTGATAACCTCCACTGTGTTTCTACAGCTTTGCAGAAGCATGTCAAGACCTGGTGAGGTTTTTCGGGTACCTTCGAATTAAACAACATGATCCACCGCTTGTGCGGAGTCCCGTCAATTCCTTTAAGTTTCATACTTGCGTACGTACTACTCAGGCGGAGTACTTAATGTGTTAACTTCAACACTGGTTTTACCCAACGTTTAGTACTCATCGTTTACGGCGTGGACTACCAGGGTATCTAATCCTGTTTGCTCCCCACGCTTTCGTGCCTCAGCGTCAGTAAAGACCCAGCAAGCCGCCTTCGCTACTGGTGTTCCTCCATATATTTACGCATTTTACCACTACACATGGAATTCCACTTGCCTCTATCTTACTCTAGCTAAACAGTTTTTATAGCATCACAATGTTGAGCATTGCACTTAGACCATAAACTTATTTAACCGCCTACGCACCCTTTACGCCCAATAATTCCGGATAACGCTTGCCCCCTATGTATTACCGCGGCTGCTGGCACATAGTTAGCCGGGGCTTATTCATTAGGTACCGTCAGAATGATTTTTCCATCATTTATTCTTCCCTAATAAAAGAACTTTACGTACCGAAATACTTCATCGTTCACGCGGCGTTGCTCGGTCAGAGTTTCCTCCATTGCCGAAAATTCCCTACTGCTGCCTCCCGTAGGAGTTTGGGCCGTGTCTCAGTCCCAATGTGGCCGTTCAACCTCTCAGCCCGGCTACACATCATAGTCTTGGTAGGCCTTTACCCCACCAACTAACTAATGTGACGCAAGCTCCTCCCTAAGCATACCTATTGCTAGGTCTTTTAAAAACAAGAAGATGCCTTCTTGTCTCCTATCCAGTCTTAGCAGTCGTTTCCAACTGTTATCCTCGTCTTAGGGGCAGATTGCTTACGCGTTACTCACCCGTTCGCCACTAAAGTTTAATTGCTTAAACTTCCGTTCGACTTGCATGTATTAGGCACGCCGCCAGCGTTAATCCTGAGCCAGGATCAAACTCTTCGTATGTTACAAAATTGATGCACCAAAAATTGCTTTTTGGTGTCAATTTTAAGGTGTTAAAAAATAATTAAAAATATTCGTTAATTATCATCTTCAGTTTTCAAAGATTAA
>NZ_JAGVSK010000015.1:0-5165 GCF_018283495.1 'Santalum album' aster yellows phytoplasma | reverse complement strand
ATATCATAAAAACGAAGAACAAACAAATAAAAGACATATTTATCAGATTTGCTATTTACCGAAAGACATTTTTAAAATAAGCAAACTAAATATTTGGGAAAAAAAGAAAAAAGATTATTTTTTAATTAACAATAAAGGAGTAGAATTTAAAATTGCACCTAGTATGAGTTGGCAAATATGGTGGACTATTCCTTTAAAATTAATTCAAGAAAAAAGTGAAATTTTAAAAGTTTAATCTTTATCAATCCAGTTAAAAAATACATTTTCTTTTATATGAATAAATTTAATACTAAATAAATAGAAAAACAACCAACAACAAGATTAAGATGATAAAATCATAATTAAGACCAACTTTAAGTTGGTCTTTTTCATTAATTTGAATGAAATAATATATTTTCTTAAAAAGTTAATCAAAATTTTAATATTATAACCTTAATTTGAGGTATAATTAGTATAGTTTATATAATTAATTTTAATTAAGTATAGGCAAATACTAATTTATCTTAATATTAATATTTTAATTTGTAACTAATAAATTAATTAAAGAAAAAAATAAAATAAAAATTAGCAATTGAAACAACTTGTAATTTTAACTTCAAATAACCCTATTTTTAATACACTCCTAATTAACATATATCAGGGTTTATTTCGTACCAATATATTGAATTTTCTTTGCTAACTAACATTCGAACCTGACAACGAAAATTAAGCATTGCAGCACGATTTTCATAATCACTGAATCAATTGAATTTAATAGTTAACATTTGGGAGTTTTGGTAGGATGAATAATGGACTGATGAGTTTGACATTTTGGATGGCGAACTAAAAAATTTGATACAAGTTTATAAAGAACCGTTCTTTAAATCCTGCACCCACCTGCTAAGCAGGAACTGTATTATCGTGGGAGAAGCTCCTTTCATTACGCATTTCAGGTACAGGCGTCTAAGCCAATTCTTTCCATCACACTCAAGTGGAGGGTAGGTTCTCTAATTTGTTCAGGTTTTATTCCAAAGACACAAAATTATTCATAGAAGGCTGACCCGCCAAAGCCCTGAAGGCATGTTTTTATTGAGCATAATGCCAATACATATTTGTTTATCAGTAGGAAGTGTGCCGCAACAATAAAATTTCGGGATAATAGCATATAAAATACCATTCGGAGTTCAATTTAAGGCATTGTTGAATCAATCAAAAGACCATTTTAAATACTGCATCTTCTAACAAATCGATTATTAGGTACTACCAATATTATAGGTGGATCGTGACAACAATATTAATTTAATATTTTGGTAATGGTAAAAACTCTGAAGCAGCCACTAAGTAATTTGAGAAAAGAATTAGTTTTATCAATAAGTGGTTTATTCGTTAAAAGTATTGTTTGAGTTTTACTATATCATTAATATTAGTTATTCAATTTTCAATTTAGTTAATTATTTTTAAGAATCTCAATCATCAGGAATAGACCCGTTTTTCCCAACGCTTGATGTACCTTTTGAACTTGAAATTTGAAGCAAAATCTAAACCTTTGATATTTTTGATACTTAAAAATACATAAAAGAGTCATCTTTTTACCCTTCTTTCTTCTTAATATTGTATCATGGTTATCCTCGGTGAGTGGCTGGTGAAATTTAGTTTAGAGAAATATTTAATTTTGCATCATTAACCCCAATTATCTTAATATTTTGATTCTTTAAAAAGCAAAATGAAAGACACGCTTCGTAGATGTAATGCCGGTAACGCATCCATTGAGGTAACGGGAATGATGTTGTAGTAATCTAAAAAATGTGTGTGCGGCGTCATTATGATCAATATACGAAGTATCAGAAAATCCTCGTATATTGATAATAATGGAATGTTCATTTCATCATAAAGTTTTCGCGACCGACTGTGCGTCTTACCTTAACTGCCCAGGTTTGATCTTATTAAACAATTAATATATTCGAAACCATAATTATCGAAAATACGTTGTTGGCATTTATAACACGAAGCCAATGGGAATTTTTCCTTTTCGGTTTCAAGTATTTTAAGTTGAAGAGGGCCGCACGATGCGAGCTGGTGTTGATGATACTGGCTCAATAACGCTTTCACTCTATCGGTTTGGTATAAATACCTTCATAATCAAATAAATTATTATCTCGCTCCATGTTCAGTAACTGGTAAGGACTCGAGTAATTCATTAACAATTCTTTTGATATTGAGAAAGATAGTAATTTTATTTTCATTTATTAATTTAACGGAAATCTCAGGAGTATGTTTTGTTTTCGATAATTCTTATTCCGTCATCCAAACAAACTGTTCTCAATTTCAAAACCGAGCTAAGGTAAGTGCTACCAACCGGCTGAGGTATGTATGGCAACCTGAACGTAAATTTCTTTTCAACACAATATTATTAACGATGTCGATATTAATACTATTCTTTATAGATCAACAAGGTGATGTGATGTTCCATTGTGCACAACTCTGATTTTTGTTGATCAAAAAATAAAAGCTTCTTCGATAACATTCATATTTTTAGAGATCTTCTAAAGTATTATCAGGACTATTTAATATTAGGGACGAAACGAGGTTACAAACAAATACCTAAAGTCCGCTGAAGGATGTGACCAGCATAACGAAAAACTTTCAGAAAAAAGGTCAATGTGGAATTAATCAGCATCAATCTCTTTGTTGACCAAAGTAGAAGCAATTAATAATTCTTTAATCGTTAATAATATCATTAAAGAAAGAAATTTATTAGAATTGGGTTGTTATAACATAGCCCCCAAACTGGCTTGAGTAGCACCTTTACCTTTAGGTAAGCTCGTTAGTTTTTTGAAATTGAGAATATTTATTTTGATGACTGAATAAGAATCTTACCTGAAAATAAAAAATTATACCCTTGAGGATTTGCTTAAATTATCAAATGGCGCCAAAAACATCTATCTTTTTTCTTTCAATACTCAAAAAAGAATTAAAAGCATCAATTTTGTGCTGTGATCCTTACCAAACCATTCGAACATGGAAAGAGATAATTTATTTGATTATGGTGAATTTATACTCCAAACTGATAGAAAGGAAGCGCTATTGACAGCATCCCACAATACAACAACAACCAAAGCGACTATATCGTGTGAACTTCTCCAACAAAAATATTTTGACCGAAAGGAAAAATTTTATTATTTCTTGTAAAGATAGAAATGCCAAACAACGTATTTTCGATAATTATGGTTCTGAATAATATATTAATTGGTTAAGGCAATGTTACATCAAACCTGGCAGTTATATTTCAGGCGACGCAGTCGAAATAAAATCGGTCGTTCTAACAAAACCCTTTATGATGAAAATGGTAACACCCATTATTATCAATATAATGAGAGTTTTCTTTGATACTTGGTATATTGACGGCAATGAATGCGCTCTTACATATTACCATTTTTAGATACTACAACACCACCCCAAAGACCTCAATGGATATATGTTAATTGGCATTAAATTGCCCATAATGAAGATTCTTTTTTTCATTTAGGGCTTTTTGTTAAAATCAAAAAATATTAAGATAATTGGGGTTAATGATGCAAAAATTAAATTATTTCTAAACTAAACTCCCTCTATGAAATCACACCAACTGGGGATAAATTAAAACGAATCATTTTTTTAAAACTAATATAATTTCAAATCATAAATTGAAACAAACTATGATACAATATTTAAGAAGAAAGAAGGGTAAAAAAATGAAAAACATGACTTCTTTTGATGCATTTTTAAGTATCAAAAATATCAAAGGTTTAGATTTTGTTTCAAATTTTCTCCAAGTCCAAAAAGGTACTATCAAGCGTTGGGAAAAACAACAATCTATTCCTAAAAATTACGATACAGACTTAAAAAAAATAATTAACCAAATTGAAATTGAATATCCACATATCGATATAGTAAAATCCCAAAACAATACTTTAACAAATAAAACTAATTTTATTGATAAAACTAATTCTTTTTCTCAAATTATTTTAGGTGATGTTTGTGAGTTTTTACCACAACTTCAAAATATTAAATTCAATATTGTTATCGCTGATCCACCTTATAATATTGGTAAAAATTTTGGTAATAACCGCGATTTGTTAGAAATAGATGAGTATTTAAAATGGTCTTTGGATTGGATTCAACAATGCCTTAAATTATTAACTCCAAATGGTATTTTTTATATGTATGGTTATCCCGAAATTTTAGCTCGGGTTGCGGCACAATTTCCTTACGATAAACAAAGAATTTTAGCTTGGCATTATACTAATAAAAACATGCCTTCTTGTAATTTTTGGCAACGTTCTTATGAATCAATTTTATGTCTTTGGAATAACAAAAAACCTGAAATTAATATCGATCAAATTAGAGAACCTTATACCTCCAATTTTTTGAAGTGTGATGGAAAAAAAAGAATTGGTACTTTAGGACGTTTTGGTAATTCTGAAACTTTGTATCGCGTAAACGAAAAAGGAGCTCTCCCACGTGATATCATTAAAGTTCCCGCTTTAGCAGGTGGTGCAGGATTTAAAGAACGGTTCTTTTTATGTAAAACTTGTGATTGTAAAATTTTTAGTTCTAAAGAACTAAAAAATCATCAAAAACCTCATCAAACTATTATTCATCCTACTCAAAAACCCCAAATGTTAACTATTAAATTAATTGATTCAGTGATTATGAAAAATCAAAAAGGTAATGTTTTAATTCCTTTTGCTGGTTCAGGTTCAGAATGTTTAGTTGCTAAAAAGAAAAATCTAAATTATATTGGTATTGAAATAAACCCTGATTATGTGATGTTAATTAAGGAATTATTAAAAAATGTATAAATTAAATCAAACTATGATAAATCATTTTAAAAAATATTTAGAAAAATATCATGAACTTTTTGATTGTGGTAGATGCAGTAGTTGGCAGTTAGAAGAATTAATTGTTAAAAGTATTAAAAAAGACCTTTCAAATACTGATGTTGTTAAATGGAGTGGTAATAATCATAAAATAGATTGTGATATTTTAATTAATAATAAAATACAACTACAAATTAAATCAGGTAAAATAGATAAATTAGGAATAAATTTAATCCTTTCTGGTTATCGATTGGGGAGATTTAAAGAGGATTTAGAACAAATCACAAAGTTTATTAACCAAAATAATTCTTTTATAATTACTATTCC
>NZ_JAGVSK010000014.1:0-5674 GCF_018283495.1 'Santalum album' aster yellows phytoplasma | reverse complement strand
ATCCCCTTTTTGCCATTTTCATATCGCACCAATTTTAAAATTTTAGATGACAACGACTGCAAAAAAATCATCAAAGACATTTTAAAAGAAATGAATATCGACCCCAAAAGAATAAAAATTAGCGAATTAAGAAAAAACATTTCTGCTATCAAAAGAAAACACGAACCACAAAACAAAGACACTTTGCAACACGCAACCCAAAAAGAACACATTTTTCAACGTGAAAACAGATACGAATTCGAAATACCAATCAAAGCTAAATATCAAATTTTTTTGCAAAACAATAATTTAGTTGATTTTGATGACCTTATTTTATATACGCACCAACTGCTCCAAGAAAATGCCTATGTAAGGGCTTTTTATCAACAAAAATTCCAATATTTATTAGTTGATGAATTCCAAGATACTGATTTTTTCCAATACCAAATTTTGACTCTTTTAGCCCAAAACCATCAAAATATTTTTGTAGTAGGAGATCCTGACCAAAACATTTATTCTTTTCGAGGAGCCAGATTTGAAAACAACCAATTGTTCTTAAATAAATTTAGTCCTCAAGTAGCTTTTTTGGAACAAAATTACCGTTCTTCTAAAAACATCCTAGACAAAGCCAACCTTTTGATTAAACTGAGGTGTTCCAAAACTTTGGACAACTTTTTACTTTTTAAAAATTCTTTAAGACTAACTATTACAAAAGATTCTAACATTTCTTGTTTGACTTGTAGAATTTACTGATGCTTCCTGTTTCAAGGACAAAATTTTGATAGCTACTTCAGGAGTGTAGCCTTTTTTGCGGATGCCTGATAAAGTTGGCATTCTAGGGTCATCCCCAACCTGTTACTAAGTTTTTTTCTACCAAATTGACAAGATGTCTTTGCTCATCAAAGTTTGGGTAAGATTAAGTCTTCCAAATTCAATTTGGCGTGGAGTATGTTTGGCTTTTTGTTTCTTGATTATCCAATCATATAAAGGTCTGTGGTCTTCGAATTCCAAAGAACACAAAGAATGTGATGTTTTCAAAGGAATCTTCTTCCAATGGATGAGCGTAATCATAGGTAGGAAAATATGCCAATGTTTTTAGCTTTAGTAAAGCAGAAAGAATAATGGCAGCAAATATCTCAAATTGTAGTTAGTTTACAACATTCTTTGGCACGCAACCACCAGCGTTATTAATACTGTTTAGAGAATCTTCACAGACTAAAGGGTTCTGTTCAGCGTTTGTCATCATCAGCATTTTTCCTGCTTGATTAAAAAAAGTGCCATTTGATACATTTTGAGGGGAAATACCCGAGGCAAAGCGATTTTGTAAGGAGTAAACCGTTACTTGATGTCATTGAGATTTGGCACAACATATAAATCCTGCCTTTTCTTGAAAGGTTGGCATCACATAACGTAAAGCGGTTCTTGCCTCAAATGTGCCAATTGCAATTAATACGATGGTTTGGCGTTTAAATAAAACAATACGATGGAAACTTTAATGATTCGGCTGCATGCTTGAATGATGGTTTCCTGATGAAATCTCCGTTTCGCATTTTGCGTCCTTTCATCTGGCCTATCGTGGCCTAAGTAAGGTCATTGCAAAATTATTGGAATCTTGTTTATCTCCATTACACTTCATGTATTTATTTATGATTAGGTCATAATTTAGATTTGAAAATAGACTTAAATATCGCCTGGTCAAAAATCCTTTCATATAGATCAAACATTTATTATATATAATTAGCATTTTGAAATAGCTTGAAAACACTACCCAAACAGCCGGGAAGCCAAGAGCAATAGGGTGAGGTTCCGTACTTGGATGTCTTCATTTTTGTGTTCTTTATGATTAATCTCAATAGTTGTCTTTTCTCTCAGAACAAAACAATTTCATCTTCAAAATCATTTTTGTATGAATGTATCACACAGAAAAAATTATTTAAAGATTTTTTAAAAAATAAAATATTTATATTCACATCGATTGAATGAAATGACACATTAGCAAAATAAGCCAACACTTAGCCGTTATAGCATTTGAATTAAGAAGAATTTAGGTCTAATCAAAGCCAAATAATAATAAGATTTAGATGTGATTTTAGTTAATATATTATTCAACATTAAAGGTAACACAGTATTCTTATTAGAGGTCTGCTGGGGGAGAGGCGTTTGTGGTTATGCATTGAAAGAAACATAACCCCCGGGTCTATTAAGCCGTCATAATCATCAGTTCTGGTTAAATCAGCAACACGAATCGTTTGCTCAAAAACAAATTCTAAATAAACAAGAATTCGAAATCATTAGACAGCTTTGGGATTCCAAAACCGTAATTAATACTCAAATTGAGTATTCCAATATGTAAATAAGAATTTATTAAGGCAAGTAGAAATTATCAAAACCAAAGCAAATTAATAAGTAGTTGTATTTTTTTGATAATTCATATTATTTATTTCCTTTTATATTTTTTTTAACTAGTTTAACTGCTTTATTTAGATTAATTTCTACTTCATCTTAAGATAAACCTCAATATTTCTTTAAACATTACATTTTTCATTAATATTCATTTAGTGTATTATTTATTATGTTTTTATGTTAACCCAAAACTATCTTAATACTGAATTCTTGTTTATTTAAATTAGATTTGATTTTTGAATAAACAATTCGTGATTAACTTGATTTAACCAAATTTGATGAGGGTTAGATTGTTGGTTTTAATAGATTGGGGTTGTGTTTCTTCAAAAGGAATATTATTTACTTGTTTTTCTTTCCTAAACGCCTCTCTGGAAGTTGGAAGTGGTTTGTAGACTTAACAAGTTCTGTGTGATTTTACCTTTAATTATAGTAGCATAGCCAATAAAATCACATCCTAAATCTTGGTAATTATTTAAAGCTTTGATTAGACCTAAAATTCCTTCTTGGTATAAATCTTCTCTTTGAAGTGCTTTAGGGAAATATTTAAATTGTTTAACTATTTTTTTACTAATGGTAAATGCATTTCGATTAATTTCCGATCGCGAATTGCTAAATTATTTCTTTATTTTTTAAAAATCTTTAAAATAATTTTTGTCTTAACATTTTATTCCTTCCAAAAATATTTTAGAAAAGATAAGAAATTATTTTTTTATTCCTGAAAAGAAAAAAGACTAACTATTAAGTTAGTCTTAAAGAATTTTTAAAAAAGTAAAAAGTTGTCCAAAAAGTTTTGGAACACTCACCCTAACCCACTTTCACCAACTTCCAACTGTTAAAATGAAAAAATATTTTCAAAAATATTTTCAAAATGCTAGTATAATATAATAGAGTGTTTTGATTAAAATATATGAAGGATATGATATTGACAGCGATATTTAGAAGTCTATTTTTTCAAAATCCTAAATTATATTTCTAATCATAAATAAAATACATAAATTAACTAATAAAAATTGGAGACCAAAACTAAGATTCCCAAACAAATTTTTTTGCAAACAAAACCACCCAAAAAGCCCAAACCCCAAATAAACCAAATAAAAAGAAAAAGGACTTATAAAATGCAAAAACAATCAAATTTCATCAAAACCATCATTCAAAAAGACCTCCAAAGCGGAAAATGCAGCCAAATCATTACACGTTTCCCGCCCGAACCCAATGGTTTTTTACATTTAGGACACGCCAGAGCCATCATTATTAATTTTGAATTGGCACATTTTTTTGAAGGCAAAACCCTTTTACGTTATGATGACACCAACCCTTCCAAAGAAAAACAAATTTATGTTAATGCCATCCTCAATGACATCAAATGGCTGGGATACACTCCTTACAAAATCACTTTTGCCTCAGATTATTTCCCTCAAATGTATCAAATGGCACTTTTTTTAATCAAACAAGGAAAAGCCTATGTTGATGACCAAACCGCTGAACAAATTGCCCAAAGTCGCGGTAATTTAACCCAAAAAGGTACCAATTCTCCTTATCGCAATCGTAGTATTGAAGAAAATATCTTGCTATTTGAACAAATGAAAAAAGGAAAATTTGTAGAAGGTAGCAAAGTTTTGCGTGCCAAAATTGATATGCAAAGCCCTAACCTTAATTTGAGAGACCCTATTTTGTACCGTATTCTTTCTGCTTTTACTTTAAAACAAAAACATTGGCATATTTTCCCTACCTATGATTACGCTCATCCATTGGAAGATTCCTTTGAAAACATCACACATTCTTTGTGTTCTTTGGAATTCGAAGACCACAGACCTTTATATGATTGGATAATCAAAGAAACAAAAGCCAAACATACTCCACGCCAAATTGAATTTGGAAGACTTAATCTTACCCAAACTTTGATGAGCAAAAGACATCTTAATAATTTGGTAGAAAAAAACTTAGTAACAGGTTGGGATGACCCTAGAATGCCAACTTTATCAGGCATCCGCAAAAAAGGCTACACTCCTGAAGCTATCAAAAATTTTGTCCTTGAAACAGGCTTATCCAAAGTAAATTCACAAGTCAAACAAGAAATGTTAGAATCTTTTGTAAGAGATGACCTTAAAGGAAAATCCTTGCCTCGCATGGCAGTTATAAACCCCCTCAAAATTACTATTACTAACTTTCCTGAAAACCAAATAGAAACTCTCAAAGCTCCTTGGACTAATAATTTTCATACTTGTAAATGTTGCAACACATCTCAAACCCAAGGAAAAACCCCAGAACAAAATCAAGAACAAACAAAAGGAAAAGAACAAACAAAAGGAAAAGAACAAACAAAAGGAAAAGAACAAACCCAAGAAAGAGAAATTTATTTTTCCCGCCATCTCTACATTGAAAAAGACGATTTTGCACTCCAAAAACCAGATAAAAATTATAAAAGATTAACTTTGGGCGAAGAAGTAAGATTATTTCATGCTTATTTTGTTAAAGCTTACGATGTTGTCAAAAACAACAAAGGAGAAATAACAGAAATTCTTGCAACATACGACCCCCAAACCAAAAGCGGCAGCGGCTTTAAAGATAGAAAACCAAACGGAACTATTCATTTTGTAGAAGCAAAGACTGCTTGCAAAGCCACTTTTAATTTTTTTGCTCCACTACTTTGCACAAATGGCAATTTCAACGATAAATCCTGGCATATTAAAAAAGGTTTTGTAGAATCAAGTTTACAAAAAAGCTGTTGTTGCAAAAACCATTTGCAATTTCTAAGACAAGGTTATTTTGCAGCAGACAAAATCACAAAAGACACAAATGGAAAAACGCAAGAACTTAATTTCAATGAAGTAGTAAGCTTAAAATCAAATCCTCAAAAATAAATTTGTTCTACTAAAAAAATAAAAACTAATAAATCCCATCAAATCACCCAACCAAAAAACACTCCCAGAAAAAACAACACAAAACAAAAAGGATAAACAACGAAATAAAAGATATAAAAATGTTTTACAATAAAACCAATTTTTTAGAAAAATTAAATAAACCCCAACTTGCAGCAGTCACAAGCAATGCTAAATCTTTTTATCTAGCAGCAGGAGCAGGCACTGGTAAAACCACCACTTTAACTGCTAAAATTGCTTATTTAATCGAACAAAAAAACTTACCAAGCAACCAAATTTTAACCCTTACTTTCACCAACAAAGCTGCCAAACAAATGCAAGAAAAACTTGCCAAAATGATTGGTCAAGAAAAAACCAAAGGCATTACTATTTGCACTTTTCACTCTTTGGGAAACCAAATTTTGAAAAAATTT
>NZ_JAGVSK010000013.1:0-5825 GCF_018283495.1 'Santalum album' aster yellows phytoplasma | reverse complement strand
CCAAAAAAATTAAAGTTATTTATGATGGTCTCTTGCAAGGTCAAGTTTATGAAATGGCTCAAAGTCTAGACTTTTCCTTTCAACATATCCAAGATGCCCCTTCCAAATTAACCGATGAAAACGTTTTTTTACTTACTCGCAGTGTGAAATTTGGACAAGTATCTGATGATGCCAAAACTTTTTTAGACAAAAACGCTACCAAAGTAATAGGTGTTGCTGTGTCTGGCAATAAAAATTGGGGCAAAAACTATGGCAAAGCAGGCGACACCATCGCTTCTACTTACAATGTGCCTTTGGTTCTCAAATTCGAAGGTTCGGGCATGCCAGAAGAAAGAACTTTTTTAAAAAAATGGCTTGCTTGCTATTGTAACGACCAAAAATTGCCTTATTATCAATCCCAAACGCAAGCACAACTTCAAACACTCACCCCAAAAAAAACCGTCTTGCCACCTTGGATTACACTCAACAATCAAATTATTGACGAACAAGGAAACATCAAAGACCTCAATAAAGATAAAGAAGCTTTACAAAGTTTTTTGCAAGAAGGAGTTTTGCCCAAACTAAAACGTTTTGCCACTTTGCAAGAAAAATTAACTTTTTTACAAGAAAACGAATATTATGAAAGTGCTTTTTTGCAAAAATACACCCACTCGCAAATTAAAGAAATCTACCAAATTGCCTACCAAAAAAATTTCACTTTCCCAACTTTTATGGGAGCTTTCAAATTTTACCACGATTACGCCCTTAAAACTCGTGACAAACAACACTATTTAGAAACCTACGAAGACCGCTTGTCAGTAAACGCCCTTTATCATGCCAAAGGTGACTTTGAAATTGCCAAACGCCTCATTGTATCCTTAATCAACCAAGACTTTACTCCTGCAACTCCCACTTTGCTCAACACAGGCAAAAAACATCGTGGCGAATTTGTCTCTTGCTTTTTGTTAGAAGCTGGTGACTCTTTAAACGACATTGCCCGCATTAATGAATTTTCGATGCAACTTTCCAAAATTGGCGGTGGCGTTTCGATTAACATCACTAATTTGCGTGCCAAAGGTGAATCTATCAAAGGCATCAAAGGCGTGTGTAAAGGTGTTGTAGGTGTGTGCAAATTATTAGACCACAGTTTCCGTTATGCTGATCAAATGGGACAACGTACAGGTGCTGGCGCTGTTTATTTGAACGTTTTTCACTCCGATATCATTGATTTTTTAAGTACGAAAAAATTAAGCGCTGACGAGGATGTTCGTGTCAAAACTTTATCTTTGGGCGTTGTAGTTCCTAATAAAATGATTGAACTTGCCCGCAACAACGAAGTTATGTATACCTTTTCCCCGCACACTGTTTTTTTAGAATACGGCAAAAATTTTGCTGACATCGCAGTTGATATGGACTATTGGTACGATATTTTAGTTGCCAATCCCAAAGTGCAAAAAAAAGCCATCAATCCACGCCAACTCTTAGAACTTATTGCCCACATGCAAGGCGAATCAGGCTATCCTTACTTAATGTTTTGCGACAACACCAATCAAGCAAACACTTCCGATCTGAAAGTCAAGTTTTCTAATTTATGTACTGAAATCCTCCAACCCACTATCACTTCACATTACAAAGATTACCATCAAACCCAACAAGACGAAATTGGTATGGACGTTTCATGCAATCTAGCATCAGGACACATGGGAAACATGATTACTAACAATACCATTCAAGAAACTGTTTTTATGGCGATGGAAGTAATGAACTGTGTTTCTGAAAACACTAACATTAGTTATGTGCCAGCTGTTGCCAAAGCTAATTTTCTTAACCGCAGTGTAGGTTTTGGAATTATGGGTCATCACGGTTTTTTAGCTCAAAATTACATTGCTTTTGGAAGTGAAGAAAACAAAGATTTAATTGATGTTTTTTTCAATGCCGTTAATTTTTACAGCCTTCTTCATTCTTGCAATAAAGCTAAAACCACAGGTAAAAAGTTTTATCGTTTTGAACAATCCAAATACGCTGATGGTAGTTATTTTGACAATCGCGGTGAAATTTTACCCAAAACTGCCAAAATCAAAAAAATGTTCCAAAACATCACCTTGCCCACGCAAAACGATTGGCACCAACTCAAACAAGATGTTATGCAATTTGGGCTCTACAATTCTCATCGCCTCGCAGTGGCTCCAAACGGCTCAATTGGATACATTATGGGAGCAACTCCTTCTTTGACTCCTGTAAAACAATTAGTAGAGGAACGCACCTATGGCAACTCCAAAACTTACTGTCCAATGCCTGCCTTAAAACAAACTTCCTTTATGTACACCACTGCTTATAAAATGAACAAATACGACCTCATTGATGTTATTGCCATTGCCCAAAAGCACGTTGATCAAGGTATTTCGTTTGAACTTGGTATTACATCTGATATTACTACGCGTGAATTACAAAAATACTATCTTTATGCTCATCATAAAAAGATAAAAACCCTTTATTACACACGAACCCAAAAGCTAAAAATTGATGAATGTGAGGCTTGTGGTGTTTAAAAACACCCTATAAAACCGAATAAAAAATAATTAATGGAATAAAACTTTCATTAATACACTATATTTATAAATCTCAGGCAATTTTGATTGCTTCTCGTACTTGGTTTTTTGTAATTTTGTTTTTGCTAAAATAAGGCTATCAAATGGATAGTCTTTTTTTATTCTTAACAACGATTATTTCTTGCTTCAACCCCCTTTTATATCAAAATAAACACCTTCATTATTTTCCAAAAATATAAATACTAACTTATCAAAATACAAATCAACCCCAATCAATCCTTCATTATTTTCCAAATTACAATCCCAAATCACAACCCTTTCAATTTTATCCCAATTAATTTATACTAAAAAATTCAAAAACCCTAAAAGAAAAAAGGAGTAAATCAATGAAAACTAAAAATTCCCAACCCCACCCAACTTCTAAAAGCCCTTTTCAAGGAGCTAACTGGAATGTGTTAGAAGACAAATATACCCATTTTTTTTATGAACAAAATTTAAGCCAATTTTGGCGTCCTGAAGATATCAGTTTGCAAGGTGATCTTGCTGCTTGGAGTGAACTTACCTTAGAAGAAAAAACTGCTTATTCCCGCAATCTTTTAGTTCTTACTTTTTTAGATACTTATCAAGGTGATTTGGGTATGCCTGTTATTGCTCGTTCGTTAGAAGAACATGAACACCAAAAAAAAGCTACCCTTAATTTTATGGGAGCTATGGAAAATGCAGTACATGCTAAAAGTTATTCTAATATTTTTATGAGCTATTTAACTAACAAAGAAATTAATCAACTTTTTTTGTGGGGCACCCAGCAAACAAGCCTTCAAACTATGATGCAAGTAATTGTAAAAGTTTATGAGGCTTTGGAAGACCAAATTTATTTGAAAAAACAATTCTCCTTACAATTTAGTGAATTGGAATTTAAAAAAACTCAGTGGCAAGCTATGGCAGTATCGGTTTTTTTAGAAACTTGGTTGTTTTACAGTGGTTTTTACTATTCTTTATATTTTTATGGTCAAGGTAAATTGATGCAATCAGGAGAAATTATTAATTTAATTATTCGTGATGAAAGTATTCATGGTGTTTATGTGGGGCGTCTTGCAACTGAAATTTATCAACTGTTTGATAAGCCTGCCCAACAAACTTTAAAAACATGGTTAGATGATTTGATGCAACAACTCTATCAAACCCAAACTTCCTTAGTTCATGCCATTTATCATAAACTAAATTTAGAAGATGATGTTAATAAATTTGTGCGTTATAATGCCAATAAAGCTTTAATGAATTTGGGATTTGATGCTTTTTTTCCATCCGAAAATGTAAATCCTGTTATCATTAATGGACTTAATACTGAGACTAAAACTATGGATAACTTTTCTATGAAGGGAAACGGTTATCAAAAAATGCGCTCTGAGGCGTTGCAAGATGAAGATTTTTATTTTTAAGACACAATCAACAATAAAAAAAAAGACTAGTTTTTAAACTAGCTTTTTTTGTTTTAAAAAACATTTAGTTTTATCATAACTCCTTTCTTTTTATACTAAAATAAGTATTTTTGTGTTGCAAACTTGCTTTTTAGTGGTAAAATAAAATTAATTCATTGGCGTTTTTTTGGGAAGAAAAAAACATATCAATGAGGGAAAGATTAAAAAGGAAGTTATAAAACATGTTACAAGAAAATAAAACATGCGAATGTAATAAATAATTTGCTGTTTTTTTTGTTTCTTGCGTGTTTTATAATTTTGCAACTTATCATTTCTAACAAAAAATTAATTCATAATTTATTATATTTATTGTTATAAATATTTATCATTATCCTTATCCTTTATTTTGTTGCACTAATCTATCCCAAAGAAAATAACTTATTTTATTCCAAATATATAACTTTCAAATCAAACCCAAACCTAAATCATTTTCGCCATAAATTTATTTTAGAAAATAAACAACTTATAAATTCTAAAAAAGAGGTATTTAATATGGGCTTTTTTGAATACTTAATTAATCCTTCTAAAAGAGTAAAAAAAATATTAAAACCACGTAATCCTGATGACGATATTACTTTTTTAGTACAAGAAAAAATTGAAGAAATTAAAAATCAAAAAAAATTACCAATTAAGTAAAAAAATCAAATTAGGAACTCATAATACTGTTTTTATTAAATTTTTTATTTTATCATGTGTTTTTGTATTTGGTGGCTTATCTGCTTATCTTTTTTTCAAAAACGAATCTAATATTTATAAATATTTAGAATTTATTAAATCTTTAAAATTAAAAATTTATATTATTGATATCTCTGCATTTTGTCAACTTGATATTGATGATTTATTAAAAGTAAATAATATAGATGCTAAAATAAAACTTTATTTTGGTATCTTAATGGTGCCCTGGGATTTGATTTTTAGCAATTTCATCATTTCTTGTAGGCATTGGGATTTATCTTTTCAATCCTTTATTAAAATTTGGGATTTTGTTATTTGCTTTAGTTTCAGGTTTTATTTTTATAGGTTTTGTCCCTACTCTCTTGGAATTAAATAATGATCCTTTTTTAAAATCTTTGTCTTTGGTTTTGATAATAATCCCTATTATAGCAACTTCCTTAATTGTTGCTTTTGCCACTTATTTATATAATATTAAAAAAACTCAATTTAGTCCTCAATTTCGTTTGCAAACCATGAACTGTTCCGTTTTTTGTATGCTACTTTATTTTGCTTTTACCGCTTTTATGGGAAACAATATTTGGACTTTCCCCCTTTTATTCAACATTTAATTCCTTTAATATCTTTGTTAATTACTATTTTGATTTTAGTTTTTATTACTGTTTTATATAAAATAAATAAAATTAAAGTTTATCCTGGATTCATTAAAGTTTTAAAAATATTTTTTCTTATTAGTTTTATTGGTGAAATTATTTGTTTTTTTTATACTGCTATCATAATTATTTTTCTAACTTCTTTTTTCTTATTATCCTTATATTTTTATCCTTAATAACTTTTATCATAGGTATTTTAAGGTGGGTTTATGTTTTACATCAATTAGATAACTTTGCTAAAAATAAAGTGCTTGCCAAAGAATGTGAATGGATTTTAGTGAATTTTTTATGGCTTTCTAGTATGGAAGCATTTTGTAGTATATTTGAACTTTTTATATATGTTATTACTTATTTAGGTAATATAAAAAATGATAAAAGATAAAAATTTAAGTATTTATATTAAATTGGAAAGAGGTGAACTGTTCCGTTTTTTAGACATTTTTTAAGTGTAATGAAATTATTTGTTAATTTGAAAAGATATAAAATTATCTATT